>NZ_JBCEWQ010000132.1:0-24241 GCF_038448545.1 Streptomyces sp. CLV115 | reverse complement strand
TCCGACAGCAGACCGTCCACATCCTCACGGTCCACCGTCAGGTCATCGGCGAAATGCCGGTCACCGGTGGCGTCGGGCACGTACTTCACACAGACAACGATCCTCAAGCTCACGCCGGCTCTCCTACTGCATCGTCATTTCCGGGCTGCCTTGTTGCACGCAGCATAGGCGCCTGATGGGGCGGTTTCCGGTCGGGGCGACCGACGCCTCGACCGGAAATATTACTAGCCAGTACACCCAGCGGCTCACCTATGAGCAAGCGCTTGGAACTGTGATATGCCCAACGTACGACACCCCATGTGCCGCCCGGGCCGGATCAGTCCCTCAGCGCGTTGAAACGGCCCTGGTGATAGACCAGCGGACGGCCGACCCCGGCCGGATCGCCGGTCACGGCCTGCGCGATCACGATCCGGTGGTCCCCGGCCGGGACGCGGGCGACCACGCGGCAGACCAGCCACGCCAGTACGCCGCCGAGTACCGGCACTCCTTCGGGCCCACTGCGCCAATAGGTGGACGGGCCGAACCGGTCGGCGCCGCTGCGGGCGAAGGTGGCGGCCAGTTCCTGCTGGTGCTCGCCGAGTATGTGGACGCCGACGTGCTCGGCCTCGGCAAGGACCGGCCAGCTGGAGGACGAGGCGCCGACCCCGAAGGAGATCAGTGGCGGTTCGGCGGCGACGGAGTTGAGGGAGGTGGCGGTGAAGCCGACCGGCCGGTCACCGGCGGCGGTGATCACCGCCACACCGGCGGCGTGCTGGCGGAAGACCGAGCGGAGCAGCTCGGGGGAAGCCTGGCGGGGGGCGTCGAGCTCGGGCGATGCCGTCATGGACATGTCCTTCTGCGGAAGTGGCTTACGGGGCCGTGGTTGCTCAGGCACCCGGACAGCGCGCACTCGCGTTGCGGGCGAGATCGACGTGGACCCGGCCGTAGAGAAGGACTTCCGGCGGCATAGCGTCAGACTGACGATGCATGGTGGGTGCAGTCAAGAGTGTTCCGCGATGTGGGAGATGCGTCACGGTCCGTCACATCGCCTGTCCCAGCGCGGCGACGACATCGACGGTGCGTGGCTGTCCGACTGCCCGGCGGACGATCCGGCCGGCCGCGTCGAGGACCAGCACGGTCGGCGTCCGGCTGATCTCCAGCTCCCGCACTAGGGCGAGATGCGCCTCGGCGTCGATCTCGACATGGGCGACGCCGTCCACCATGCGGGCCACCTCGGCGAGGGTACGGCGGGTGGCCCGGCAGGGCTGACAGAACGCGCTGGAGAACTGCACCAGGGTGGCCCGCTCGCCCAGTTCGGCGCCGATCCGGGCCGCGTCCAGCGGCCCTCCACGCTTCTGCCCGTCCACCTTCGGCCTCCTGTCAGAGCTCATCGCAAGAGGTCAGCACCGCCGGCCGACGAGACATTCCCGGAGGTTCCACGTGACGAGAATCTCGCGCCCCGAGCCCTCGGAGACTGGCCACCGCGTCGCGCATGGGGCACGATCGGCGCAATGCCGCAAACCTACGGCTGCGTAACTTCCGCCGGGAGAACCCTCCTCAGGCGCTGAAGAAGGGTCTTCCCCAGATGGCAGAACTCGTCTATCGGCCGGTCATCGGCGCCGCTCGCACGTTTTTCAAGGCGCTTGACCTGAAGATCGACACTCAGGGTTCCGAGCACATCCCGAAGACCGGTGGCGCGGTACTGGTGAGCAACCACATCAGTTATCTGGACTTCATCTTCACCGGGCTCGCGGCCCTGCCGCAGAAGCGGCTGGTCCGCTTCATGGCGAAGGAGTCGGTCTTCCGGCACAAGGTCTCGGGGCCGCTGATGCGCGGGATGAAGCACATCCCCGTCGACCGCAAGCAGGGCGAGGACGCGTATGCGCACGCGCTCGCCTCGCTGCGCTCCGGCGAGATCGTCGGCGTGTTCCCCGAGGCCACCATCTCGGAGTCGTTCACGCTGAAGAGCTTCAAGTCGGGCGCCGCCCGGTTGGCTCAGGAGGCCGGCGTGCCGCTGATCCCGATGGCGCTGTGGGGCACACAGCGGCTGTGGACCAAGGGACGGCCACGCAATTTCAAGCGCAATCACGTGCCGGTGACGATCCGGGTCGGTGAGCCGGTGGAGGCGCCCACCGACCAGTACGCGGGCGCGATCACCCGGCGGCTGCGGGAACGGGTCCAGGAGCTCCTGGAAGCGGCCCAGCGTGCCTATCCGGTGCGTCCGAAGGACGCGAGCGACACCTGGTGGGTGCCCGCCCACCTCGGCGGTACCGCCCCGACCCCCGCCGAGGTGCGGGAGAAGAGCTGACGGCCGAAACGTCTCTTCCGGGGGGGCGGGCGGTGCCCCGCGCCCCCGGAGAGCGGCCGGAGTCGGCAGCTCCACGACCGCCGCGTGGGCAGTGGCCGGCGGGAATCCTTTCGACCCCACATCCCGGGGTGAGGAAACGGCACGCCCTCAAGGGCTGCGGCATCCGCACCTCCAAGCCCTGCCGGGCACGGGGGCAGAACCGAGAAGCGGACCGGCGCGGCGGGGGAAGGTGTCCCCGGACCGGGACCGGGACCGGGGCAGGACGCCGCCGGGCCTCAGCCCGTAGTCCGATCCCGGGACCGGCGGTGATCGCAGGGCCGGGGAGGTGAGTACGGTGCGGTTCCCGCGCGCGTGGCGCAGGTTTCGCGTCCCGGGTGTGTTGTCTGTGTGCTTGCGCCCTCAGTCCCGAGGGGCGACGTCCTCAGGAGAGGTGCTGTGTCGCGATGGAACCCGGTGGCGATGTGATCGTGGAGCTCGCGGCCGATCACCGTGAGCTGGAGGATCTGTTCTCGCAGATCGAGTTGCAGCCGGTCGACCACCCCCGGCGGCGGGAGCTCGCGGACCGGCTGACCGCGGAACTGGTCCGGCACACCGTCGCCGAGGAACTGCACCTCTACCCCGCCGTGCGCAAGCACGTACCGCACGGTGCGGCCCTGGCGGACAACGAACTCGCCGACCACGCCAGAGCCGAGCGCATGCTCAAGGACCTCGAAGACCTGAGCGTCGACGACCCGCGCTTCAACGACACGATCGCGAAGCTGAAGTTCGAGGTCGCCTCCCACGTGCGCGAGGAAGAACACGAACTGTTCCCGAGACTCGCAGCCGCCCTTCCGCCCGAGACGCTCAACGAACTCGGCCGGCTGGTGCGCCGGGCCAGGCAGACCGCCCCCACCCGCCCCCACCCCTCGCTCCCGAACACCCCGCCCGCCAACCGACTCCTCGTACCCGGAGCCGGACTGGTCGACCGGGTACGCGACCTGCTCCGCACGCACACCCGCTGAGCCCCCTGGCCACCCGGAGCACGGCCTGATACCCATCACACACCCGCAGGGAGCACCGAATGCCGTCCCTCGAAAGAACCGTGCCGGTGCCCGGTGCGCCGTGCTGGGTGAGCCTGATGGCACGGGACCTGCGCGCGGCACAGTCCTTCTACTCCGCCGTCATGGACTGGACTTTCGAACCGAGCGCACTGGGCAGCGACTTCTCGGTGGCTCTGGCACATGGTGAACCGGTCGCCGGGATCGGAAGCTGCCAAGGCACCGGCAACCCGGCCGTCTGGACCCCTTATTTCGCCGTCAGGGACGCGGACGAGACAGCCGGACGGATCAGCGAGCGCGGCGCCACGCTCGCCGTCGGCCCTCGGGCCCTGGGCGAGGGCCGTGCCGGGATCGCCGCCGACCGGGACGGCGCCGTGTTCGGATTCTGGGAAGGCCCGGCCCTGACCTGGCCGGTAGGGCGAGGCCGGGCCCCGGTACGACTCGACCTCCAGACCCGTGACGCGTTCGACGCCGCCATCTTCTACGCCGAGGTCTTCGACTGGGCCCGGCCACCCGGCGGCTGCACGGTCGACTACGCCCGGGACCACATCATCGTCCAGGCCGGCGGACGCACCGTCGCCACGCTGTACGGCGGCAGCGACGAAACCGGCCCGGACCCACGGGTCCGGCCCCGGTGGAACGTCAACTTCCGCGTGAGGGAGGGCGAGCGGGCCGCGGCAGCCGCCACGGCGGCCGGAGGTGAATCCTCACCGTCTCCCTCGCCTGCCGGCACTCCGGCCAGTACGTTCCTCATCCGCGATGCCGATGGCGCCCTCTTCACCCTGACCGGCGCCTGACGGCAGCCGCCCTCAATCAGCCATGCGGTCCAGTCGGTCACCGGCGCACGACGCGGCTCGTTCTCGACCCGATGTGCATCCAGAAGGACGAAGGCCCGGTCCCCGTCTGCGTCGTCGGCGCCGCACGACAACTGTGGATGGGCGACCGTCTGTTCTCGCCCGGCAGCTGCCGGGCGAGAACAGATCTCCGGGAGTGACGGCTGACCAGACACCGAGGCCGCTTCGGACGGAGACCCTGCACTGCACTGCACTCCACTGCACTGCCCTGCCCTGCCCTGCACTGCCCCGCCCTGCACTGCCCCGCCATGCACTGCCCTGCCCCGCCCTGCCCTGCCCTGCCTCGGGGTCGTCGGATCGGCCGTTACTGTTCTGCTCCCGAAACCGACGCTGCTTGGCACAATGCGTGCAACTGATCTCCTCGGTGATGGGCGGTATGGATGGTCCCCCTGCAACCCGGTGACCCCCGCCGGATCGGCCCGTACCGCCTGCAAGCCAGACTGGGCGCAGGCGGCATGGGCCAGGTGTTCCTGGCACTCTCCCCGGGCGGCGGCCGCAAGGTCGCGGTCAAGCTGATTCGTTCCGACTATGCCCGCAACCCCCGATTCCGGGAGCGCTTCGCCTTGGAGGTGCAGGCCGCCCGGCGCGTGGGCGGATTCCACACCGCGCAGGTCATCGATGCCGACCCGGATGCCGAGGCTCCATGGATGGTGACCGCCTACATCAGCGGCCCCTCCTTGCAGGACCTGGTGCACGACGGCACTTTGCTCACACCCCGGGCGGTGAGCGAATTGGGCGCGGGTCTGGCCGAAGGCCTGGGCGCGATCCACGCGTGCGGTCTCGTCCACCGGGACCTGAAGCCCGGCAACGTGATCATGGCGGATGACGGCCCGCGCATCATCGACTTCGGCATCGCCCAGGTCGGCAACGCCAGCGCCTTGACCGTTACGGGCGCACCGATCGGCACGTACGCGTTCATGTCCCCGGAACAGATCCGGGGCGAGGAGGTGGGCTCGGCGAGCGACGTGTTCTCGCTCGGCTGTGTGCTCGCCTTCGCCGCGAACGGTCAGGGCCCCTTCGACGCCCCGAACATTCCCGCGATCGTACGGCGGATCCTTGATGAGCCACCGCGTCTGGGCGGCCTCGCCGACCCATTGCGCGAGCTGATTGCCGCGTGCTTGGCCAAGGAGCCGGGGCAACGACCGGAGATCTCCGAGATCCTGCAACGCACCGGACCATCACCCCACATCCGCACGGAACCGGGAGCCACTCCGAGACCGGCAGAACCGCTTGCTCCACCGGAACCGCCGGCCTTACCGGAATCACGGAAGTCAGGTCTGCGCCGCGGCCCGGGGCGGCGCGCCATCTTGCTCGGCGGTGTCGCGGCGGCCGCGGCAGTCGTCCCTGCGGTGGTCTTCTGGCCCAGGGACAAGAAGGATCCGGGAGAGCAGGGCGGAGCGGGGAAGGCGCCAAAGAAGGCAGGACCGAAAAGGCCCACCGCAGGCGAGCTCAACGGCAAGGTCCCAGTCGTAGGGGCGGCATACAGTCCCGATGGCGGGACAGTAGCCGCTGCCAGTTACAGAGCCTCGACGGACGACGCATCGGACGACAGAGGGGACAGCGGCTGCATCCAGCTCTGGGACATGACCACCCGTCGGCTCTCCACCCTGACCCTCGGGGAATCGGACTTCCTGCCGAACACGGTGGCGTTCAGCCCCAATGGCAGGACGCTCGCCGTTGGCAGTGCTGGTTCGGACAGCGTCACCTTGTGGAACATGGCCACGGGGCGAGTCCAGACCACCCTCAAGCGCGAGTGGGACTTCGACGACGATTCGTGGTCCTGGACGAACGCGCTGGCGTTCAGCCCCGACGGCAAGGCGCTCGCCGTCGGCGGCCAGGACTACAACACCGGGGGCGAGGGCCAGATCCGGCTGTGGGACCTGTCGGGGCGACGTCCCGTCGGCACAGCCCTTGACGGCAGGCACGAAGGGGCCTTCTTCCACGTGGCGTTCAGCCCGGACGGGCGCTCCATCGCGGCCGGCGGCGAGTCCGGAGTACGCCTCTGGGACCGTTCGAGCCACCGCGTCACCGCCCTCCGCGACACCGTGAGCTACACCAACGCGGTGGCGTTCAGCCCCGACGGCAAGACTCTCGCCAGCTGCGACGGATCCAACTACGAGGCCTCGGCCGGTACCGACCGCGGCGGCATCTGGCTGTGGGACGCCACTACCGGCCGTACCACCACGCTCACCGAGGAGATCGTGTTCTCCGTGGCGTTCCGCCCCGACGGAAAGTCGCTCGCCAGTGCCGGCAAGGAGGGGCTCAAGGTGTGGAACGTGGCCACCGGGCGCGCCTCCGTGCTGGACGACAGCGCACACTACTGGCTGGCGCTCAGTCCGGATGGCACAACCCTCGCCACCACGAGCAAGAGACCCTCGACCGAAGTCCAACTCTGGAACCTCGCATGAAGTCCCTGAAGAGCTGAAAGCGGCATCGGCAGTGCTCCCAAGGGCGGCATCGTTCGGTCGGTGCGCCGGGGGCGGGCGGGGCGGCCCGGGCTGTCCGCACTGCCGCCGGCTCACGTTCGATCTCCGCCCCCTCCCTTGCCCCCTCTTGCGGCAGGACGCGAAAGCCCCAGCGCGCCACAGCCTGCCAGGCGCGGCGGCTGCCGCTGGTGTCCCTCGGCAATTGGGGCTGAACCCTTTGCCACCGACGTCGGATCAAGGCTCAGTGGGGTGTGTGCGCGGTGCGATCTCCGCTCCGGCAGCCGGCGCCGCCGATGTAGTACGCGTTGAGATAGTTCGGGCCTGCGCCCGGTAGCTGCGTGCGGCCGGGGCTGACACAGAGGTGGTAGTCATTCGTGCTGCCGCCCCCTCTGACGTCGACGTGTACCCGCACCGTCGTCGAGCCGCAGTGGTTGTACACGGCGAACTGGGACTCGCGGACGCTGTACCGGAAGAAGCCGCACGGGACGACGGAGCTCACGCCCGCCTGATGCGCTTCCGGACCGCGCTCGAACTCGGCGTGAGCCGGACCCGGGAAGGCCGTCATGGCCAGCGCGGCACCTGACGCTGCCGCCAGGACGGCTCGAACAGGACGGAGGGTGAGCTTCACGAACACTCCTTGGGGGCGAGTCATGACGATGGACGACCAGATGATCGGCGATGCCTGACACCACGACACCTTTTGCGCGTCACACCAGCACCACAAGTGTAACGCCATGCATGTATTCAATGACTCAGTGTCACGGAATCGTGCTGTGGGCCGCCGGCCCCGGCCGCCCCCTGTCCAAGCAGTTGCGGTCCGCGATAGGTTCACGACTCATGAACACCGAGCTGGTGGTGGCCTCGGTCTCCGGAGCGGTTGCCCTCTCAAGCGTCCTGCTCAGCTCCCGGTTCAGCTGGAAACAGGCTCTGCTCGCCTCGCAGCTGGAGCGGCAGAGAGCGGAGCAGCTGAAGCTCGCCGAGCATCAGGACCTGATGAGTCAGCGCCGGGATCCGCTGCTGTGGGCGGCCTATGACCTTCAGTCACGTCTGTTCAACATCGTGGACAGAAAGTTCCTGAACATCTACTACTCGCCAGAGCACGACTCCGATCGCGACTATGCGCTCAGGAGCACCCTGCACGTCATGGCCGACTACCTCGGTCAAGTGGAGCTGCTGCGACGCAAGGTCCAGTTCCTGGACCTCGGCAACCGTGAGAACTCCCGGACCGTCGTCCGGCACCTGACGGCCATCAGCAACGTGCTCAACACCGACGGCTACGACGACCCCCACTTCCGCATATTCCGGAGCAATCAGCGGGCCCTCGGAGAGCTGGTGATCTGCGACAGCGACGACCGGTGCCTGGGCTACGCGGAGTTCTGCCGGCGCCTGGACACCGACGCCGACTTCGCCGGGTGGTTCGAGCCGCTGGCGGACGGCATCCGCGAACTGTCTTCCTCGACGCGGCCGCACCCCAGGCTCGTGCAGCTTCAGGTCACGCTCATGGACTTGATCGACTTCCTCGACCCGGACGCCGATCGCTTCCCGGACCACCGCAGGTCACGGCTGAGCCTGCCGTGAACGAGGGCGCCGTTCTACACCGCCACCAGCTGGTGGCAGAGCGAGAGAGACCGCCGGCCCGTGCATCCGCCGGCCCCGGGTCGCAAGGCCCCGCCCGCCACTGCCCTACGTGCCGACGAGCCCCACAGCGCCCAGGACTGCGCTTGCCGTTCCGCGGGTCAGTGGTGCCACGGCTTTCGCCGGCGGCGAGACAGGCGGGGAGCCCCGGTACTTGCCGGCTCAGCTCCATGACCGCCGAGCGCAGATGTGCGGCCGACCGGAGGTCGATGACTTTCCGGTCGGCCGCACATTCATTCGATCGTGGCTACCTCGCCATCTCTTCCTTCAGAGCGAGGACGAACGCGTCGACGTCGTCCTCTCTGGTGTCGAAGGCGCACATCCAGCGGACGTCGCCGGCCGCCTCGTCCCAGAAGTAGAAGCGGAAGCGCTTCTGCAGCCGCTCGCCGACCTCGTGGGGCAGCCGGGCGAAGACGGCGTTGGCCTGCACGGGGTGGAGGATCTCCACGCCGTCCACCGTGCGCACGCCCTCGGCGAGGCGCTGGGCCATCGCGTTGGCGTGCCGGGCGTTGCGCAGCCAGAGGTCGCCGGCGAGCAGCGCCTCCAGTTGCACGGAGACGAAGCGCATCTTCGACGCGAGCTGCATCGACAGCTTGCGCAGGTGCTTCATGGCACGGACGGCGTCCGGATTCAGGACGACCACGGCCTCGCCGAAGATCGCCCCGTTCTTGGTGCCGCCGAAGGACAGCACGTCGACGCCGACGGTGTTGGTGAACGTGCGCATCGGCACGTCCAGCGACGCCGCGGCGTTGGCTATCCGGGCCCCGTCCAGATGGACCTTCATGCCGTGCCCGTGCGCGTGGTCGCAGATGGCGCGGATCTCGTCGGGTGTGTAGACCGTGCCCAGCTCGGTGTTCTGGGTGATCGAGACGACCTGCGGCATGGCGCGGTGCTCGTCGTCCCACCCGTATGCCTGCCGGTCGATGAGCTCGGGGGTGAGCTTGCCGTCCGGGGTGGGCACGGTGAGCAGCTTGAGGCCGCCCACCCGCTCCGGGGCTCCGCCCTCGTCCACGTTGATGTGGGCGGACTCGGCGCAGATCACCGCGCCCCAGCGGTCGGTCATCGCCTGGAGGGAGACGACGTTGGCACCGGTGCCGTTGAAGACCGGGAAGGCCTCGGCGGTGGGGCCGAAGTGACTGTGCATGACGCGCTGGAGGTGCTCGGTGTACTCGTCCTCGCCGTAGGCGATCTGGTGACCGTCGTTGGCGAGGGCGAGGGCGGCGAGGATCTCCGGGTGGGTGCCCGCGTAGTTGTCGCTGGCGAAGCCGCGGACCTGCGGGTCGTGATGGCGCCGCGCGTCGGTCCTTACGGTTGTGGGGTCAGCCACAGGCGCTTTCCGTTCACTTCCGGGGCGGGCCGGTCCCAGACGCCGGCGATGGCATCGGCCAGCTCCTTGACGTCGGTGAAGCCCGCGAATTTCGCATTGGGGCGCTCGGCGCGCATCGCGTCGTGCACCAGTGCCTTGATGATCAGGATCGCAGCCGCGGTCCTGGGCCCTTCGTCGCCCCCCGCCTTGCGGAACGCGTCCGCGAGCGCGAGCGTCCAGGCCTCGGCCGCCGCCTTCGACGCGGCGTAGGCGGCGTTTCCCGCGGTGGGCTTGCTCGCCCCGGCCGCGCTGATCAGCACATAGCGACCCCGGTCGCTGCGCTGGAGACCCTCCTGGAAGGCCAGCGAGGTGTGCTGGACCGTACGGATCAGCAGCTTCTCCAGCAGGTTCCAGTCGGCGAGGTCGGTCTCGGCGAAGCTCGAACTGCCGCGCCAGCCGCCGACGAGGTGGACCAGGCCGTCGATCCGCCCGAATTCCTTCTCGGTCTTGTCCGCCCATTCCCGGGCGGCGCCGAGGTCCAGCAGATCGACCGTGTCGCCGGTGACGGTGGCGCCCCCGTGGGCGTAGCGCGCGGCGTCGACCGCCTCGGCCAGCCGCGTGGCGTCCGCGTCGGAGGCCACGACGGTCGCGCCGGCCTCGGCGAGCCGCAGCAGGGCGGCCCGTCCGGCCGGGCCGGCGGCACCGGCCACCGCGACGACCGCACCCTCCAGAGCACCGCTCCCGTTGCCCTTGCCTTTTCCGTTCATGGCCACCGCCTCCTCAGACCCGGCGCTCACGCGGCTGCCCGCTCGGCATCCGCGGCGGTGATCCCCTTGGTCGAGGCGATCACGTTCTTCAGCTTCTTGGAGAGCGCCTCATAGAACATGCTCAGGGGAAACTCGTCCGGAAGCACATCGTCGACGAGCTTACGCGGCGGCTGCGACAGGTCCAGCGCGTCCGGGCCCTTGGCCCAGCGGGAGCCCGGGTGCGGGGCGAGGTAGGCGGAGACCAGGTCGTACGCGGCGAACCAGTGGACCAGCTTGGGGCGGTCGATGCCGTCGCGGTAGAGCTTCTCGATCTCGGCGCAGAGCTGGTTGGTGATCTGCGGGGCGCGGTCCCAGTCGATCTTCAGCGTGTTGTCGGTCCAGCGGATCACGTCGTGCTTGTGCAGGTACGCGAAGAGCAGCTGGCCGCCGAGGCCGTCGTAGTTGCGGACGCGCTCGCCGGTGACGGGGAAGCGGAACATCCGGTCGAACAGCACGGCGTACTGCACGTCACGGCCCTGGGCGACGCCGTCGGCCTCCAGCTTCACGGCCTCCTTGAAGGCGGTGAGGTCGCAGCGCAGCTCCTCCAGGCCGTACATCCAGAACGGCTGGCGCTGCTTGATCATGAAGGGGTCGAAGGGCAGGTCGCCGTGGCTGTGGGTGCGGTCGTGGACCATGTCCCAGAGCACGAAGGCCTGCTCGCAGCGCTGCTGGTCGGCGACCATCTCCCGGATGTCCTCGGGCAGTTCGACGCCGAGCAGTTCGACGGAGGCCTCGGTGACCCGGCGGAAGCGGGCGGCCTCGCGGTCGCAGAAGATGCCACCCCAGCTGAAGCGCTCGGGGGCCTCGCGCACGGCGATGGTCTCCGGGAAGAGCACCGCGGAATTGGTGTCGTATCCCGAGGTGAAGTCCTCGAAGGTGATGCCGCAGAACAGCGGGTTGTCGTAGCGGGTGGCTTCCAGCTCGGCGAGCCACTCGGGCCAGACCATGCGCAGCACGACCGCTTCGAGGTTGCGGTCCGGGTTGCCGTTCTGGGTGTACATGGCGAAGACGACCAGGTGCTGGAGGCCGTCGGCGCGGTCCTTGGCCGGCTGGAAGGCGAGCAGCGAGTCCAGGAAGTCGGGCACGCCGAAGCCGTCCGCGGCCCAGCGGCGCAGGTCGGCGGCGAGGGCGCGGTGGTAGTCGGCGTCGTGCGGGAGGAGCGGGGAGAGCTCCTCGACCGCGGCGATCACACGGTCCAGCGTCGAGCGTGCGGCCTCCGGGGACGGCGCCCCCTCGGCCTCGAAGTCGATGGAACCGTCCTTCGACTGCCAGGGGCGAATCTCCTCCACGGCATTCTTGAGCGCGGGCCAGGCGGGATGATCGACCACCCGCCGGTCCGTAGCTATGCCGCCTTCGGCGGCGTCGTGCACAAGAATTTCCGTCATAACACTTCCTCCACGGGAGAACCTCGCGTCAAGCAACCGTATCCATGTGCGGTTCCTTGAGACAAGTGGGGCCCTGGAAATTATCCTGCGCACCCCCCATGGTCACCGCGATTCTTCCTGTGCGGAACGTTTGAAGCGACTACTTCCGCCGGCCGGACCCGCGCAGCGGGTGTCCGCCCCTTCCCCTCCGCCCGGAGACCGTCGGACTGCCGGACCGCCGTGATGCCGTGGTGCTTCGTGGGTAGGAGCCGCACGTGAAGGACGCCGTCGACGGAAGCGGGTTGCCTTGTCTTTTCTCACCATCGGACATCGCGGAGTGATGGGTGTCGAACCGGAGAACACCCTGCGCTCGTTCGTCCACGCGGAACGGGCCGGAATGGACGCGATCGAGCTGGATCTTCACCTGAGCAAGGACGGCGCACTGGCCGTGATGCACGACGCCGATGTGGACCGCACGACGGACGGCCAGGGACCGATCAACGAGAAGACCCTGTCCGAGCTGCGGGAACTCGATGCCGGGCAGGGCGAGCGGGTGCCGGTCTTCGAGGAGGTGCTGGACGCCGTGCGGTCCCCCGTGCAGGCCGAGATCAAGGACGCGGCGGCGGCCCGCGCGCTGGCCGAGGTGATGCTGAGACGCGGTCTCGTCGACCGGGTCGAGGTGTCCTCGTTCCACGACGAGGCGGTGGCCGAGATCGCCCGGCTGGTGCCGGGGGTACGGACCGTGCTCATCGCGAGCCGCTGGCAGGGCGATGTGGTGGACCGGGCGAAGGCGGTGGGGGCCGCGACCCTGGCGCTGAACATCCGCCGCCTCACCCTGGAGGTCGCCGAACAGGCGCACGCCGAAGGGTTGAAGGTCATCGGCTGGGTGGTGAACACCCAGGACCATCTGCGTCTGGCGCGCGCCCTGCGGCTGGACGGTGCGACCACCGACTACCCGGAGATCCGCCGCGCCGGCCGCTTCACCGCCTGATCGCGGCCCCGGTCAGACGAGGTCCTTGACCAGCAGCTCGAAGACGAGGTCGTCACGCTGCGGAATGCCGAAGCGCTCGTCGCCGTACGGGAACGGGCTGAGCTCTCCCGTACGGCGGTATCCCCGCCGCTCGTACCAGGCGATCAGCTCCTCGCGCACCGAGATCACGGTCATGTGCATCTCGCGCACGCCCCAGCTCTCCCGGACGGTGCGCTCGGCCTCGGCGATGATCACCTTGCCGAGGCCCGCGCCCTGGAGTCCGGGACGGACCGCGAACATGCCGAAGTAGGCGGCCTCGCCGCGGTGTTCGAGCTGGCAGCAGGCGACGAGCGCGCCGTCGCGCTCCACCACGAGCAGCCGGCTGCCGGGCGCCTCGACGACCTGCCGAACACCGTCCGGGTCCGTCCGCCGGCCCTGGAGGATGTCCGCCTCGGTGGTCCAGCCGGCCCGGCTGGAGTCCCCGCGGTACGCCGACTCGATGAGCGTCACCAGGGCCGGCACATCGGCGTCGGCCGCGTCGCGAAAGGTCAGCTGTCCCGGGTCCTGGGCGGGGGCGGTGTCCATTGCGGTGGCTCTCCGTTTCTGTGCTGTGGCCGTGCCGGAGCAGCGTAACGCGGGTGTCGCGGATCTAGAGTCGGCCCATGGTTCATGTGCTGAGCAGCCGGGTCCTGTTGCGTCCGGTGGATCCCGAACGGTCACGGAGCTTCTACGGACGGTCCCTCGGGCTGCCCGTCTACCGGGAGTTCGGTACCGGCCCCGAGCGGGGCACGGTCTACTTCCTGGGCGGGGGCTTCCTGGAGGTGTCCGGGCGCGCCGCCGGGCCGCCGGTGCCGGGTCTCGAACTGTGGATGCAGGTCGCGGACGTGCGGGCGGCGCACGAGGAGTTGTCGGCCTGCGGTGTGGAGGTGCTGCGGGAGCCGGTGCGCGAGCCCTGGGGCCTGGTCGAGATGTGGCTCCGCGACCCCGACGGGCACCGGATCGTCATGGTGGAGGTCCCCGCGGACCATCCGCTGCGGTACCGCCCCTGACGGCCCCGGATGCCGTCAGTGAGCGGTGCGGCTGCGCTCCGCGCAGTCGACGAGCACAGGCAGGGCCTTCGCCAGGCCGCCGTCGTCGTCGGCGAACGGGAGCCGCACATGGTGGCGGAAGCCGTCCACGGCGGAGAAGGCCGGGCCGGGGACGATCAGCACGCCCGCGCGGCGGGCCAGTTGGGCGGTGGCCTCGGCGTCGGCACCCGGCATCTCCACCCAGAGGGCCGAGCCGCCGTCGGGGCGCTCCCACCGCCAGCCGGTCCGCTGCTCGCGCAGGAGCCGTTCGGTCTCCGCCAGGCGTTCGCGCAGCCGGGAGCGGCGGTGGGCCCGGGCTTCGGGCAGTTGCCGCAGCAGCTTCACGGCCAGCATCTGTTCCACCACCGGGCAGGAGAGGTCGACGGACTTCTTGATGTCGGCCAGCCGCCGGATCACGGTGGTGGAGGCGCGGATCCAGCCCAGCCTGAGTCCGCCCCAGAACAGCTTGGACAGGGTGCCCACGGTGGCCGTGGCGGCTGGTGGCAGCAGGCCGGCGAGGGAGCGGGGCGCGGCGTCGTCGAGCAGGGACAGTTCGGCGTAGGCGTTGTCCTCGACCACGTACAGGCCCTGTTCGGCCAGGACGGCGGCCCAGGCGAGGCGGGTGGACTCGTCCATGCCGCGTCCGGTGGGGTTGTGGACGGCCGGCTGGAGGTAGACCAGGCGGGGGCGGACGTGACCGGCCAGCCGGGCCAGCGCCCGGGCGCCGTGCGCCCCGTCCGCGGGCAGCGGCACCAGCCGGGCGCCGCGGCCGCGCAGTGCTTCGAGCGCGCCCCGGTAGGTCGGATCCTCCACGATCACCGTGTCGCCGGGCTCGACCAGGCCCTGGGTGATCAGCCAGACGGCCTGCTGGGATCCGGCGGTCACCAGGATCTGATCCGGGGAGGTGGGCAGGCCCGCCGAGCGGTGGTACTCGGCGATCCCCTCGCGGAGCTCGGGCAGCCCGTACGGGAGGTATCCGTCGCCGGCCAGCGCGGCGGTGAGGTCGGCGGCGGACAGCCCGCCGGCCGCCGCCGCGACCGCGGGCAGGCCGTCCAGCGCCCCGCTGGACAGGTCGATGCCGCCGTCCCTGGTCCCGAAGCTGGCGAGGCGGCCCTCGGTGGCCGGCTCGCCCACCGCGCCGGAGCCCCGCAGCCGGGAGCCGCTGCCCTGCCGGCTCTCCAGCCATCCCTCGGCCTCCAGCAGTCCGTACGCCGCCGTCACCGTGGAACGGCTGACGCCCAGCGCCGTCGCCAGGGCGCGCTGGGAGGGCAGCACCGTGCCCGGTGCCACGTCTCCGCGCTGCGCCAGCTCGCGCAGCGCCTCGGCCAGCAGCTGCGGCATCACGCCCGTGCCGTCCTTGGACCACCCGGTCAGCAGACGGGACAGCCGGGTGGGAGGAATCCGGTCCATGCCCTCATCATCGCCCGCCGCAGGCCAATTGCCCTCAAGTGGTCTTTGCCGCCCTCCGGTGGCTCGCACATGATCGGGAGAACGCCGTTGCAAAGGAGCAGAAACATGGCGACCGTGGTGCTCGTCGGAACACTGGACACCAAAGGGCCGGAGTACGAGTGGCTCTCCGCGCGGCTTCGTGAGTCGGGCTGCGACGTGGTGCTCGTCGATGCCGGGGTGATGCCGTCGCCCGTGGGCACGGTCACCGGCGACATCGACGCGGCGGCCGTCGCGCGCCGCGCCGGACACGGTCTGGAGGCGCTGCGCGCCAACGGGGACCGCGGTGCGGCGGTGTCCGCCATGGCCGACGGGGTCGAGCAGATCGTCGGTGATCTGTACCGCGAGGGGCAGCTGGACGCGGTGCTGGCGGTGGCCGGCAGCGGTGGCTCGTTCATCGCCGCGCGTGCCATGCAGGCGCTGCCCATCGGCGTCCCGAAGGTGCTGGTGTCCACCATGGCCAGCGGGGACGTGTCGCCGTACGTCGGCAGCAGCGACATCACCATGATGTACAGCGTGGTCGACGTGGCGGGCATCAACTCCGTGTCGACGCAGATCATGGGCAACGCGGTGGCCGCCGCGGCGGGCATGGCCATCCACCACGAACGGCGGCTGGACGAGTCGCAGCCCCAGGGGCGTCCGCTGATCGGCGCCAGCATGTTCGGTGTCACCACCCAGGCGGTGGACGCCGCCCGGCAGCGGCTGGACGAGCTGGGCTACGAGGTGCTGGTCTTCCACGCCACCGGCGCGGGCGGCCGCGCGCTGGAGAAGCTCGCCGCGGGCGGGTTCCTGGCCGGTGTCCTCGACCTGACCACCACCGAGCTCGCGGACGATCTGGTCGGCGGCGTGCTGAGCGCCGGCCCGGACCGGCTCACCGCGGCCGGCCGGGCGGGGCTGCCGCAGGTGGTCGCACCCGGCGCGCTGGACATGGTCAACTTCGGCGCCGCCGAAACCGTCCCGGAGCGCTTCGCCGGACGCCAGTTCCTGGAGCACAACCCGACCGTCACCCTGATGCGCACCACGGCCGACGAGATGGCCGAACTCGGTGGCTCCATGGGGCGGAAGCTGGCCTCGGCGCACGGCCCGACGGCGGTCCTCTGGCCGCTGGGCGGCGTCTCCGCGGTGGACGCGCCGGGCGGACCGTTCCACGACCCGGAGGCCGACGCGGCCGGGCTGGCGTCCCTGCGCACCGCGCTGCGGGGCAGCTCCGTCGATCTGCGCGAGATCAGTGCCCACCTCAACGACACGTCGTTCGCCGTCGCCGCCGCCGACCACCTCCACCAGCTGATCAGCACCCAGGAACGTTCGCACCCGAACGTCTGAGCCGCACGTCCGCACGCCCGGGGCCTCGCATCCGCGCGCCCCGGCGGCGAGAAACCCACCAACGGAAACAGGAGTCCATCCGTGAACCGCAATCAAGCCCTGTCGCGCCTGACCGAGCAGGTCGCAGCAGGCAAGGCCGTCATAGGCGCGGGTGCAGGCACCGGCCTGTCCGCCAAGTGCGCGGAGGCCGGCGGCGTCGATCTGCTGATCATCTACAACTCCGGCCGGTACCGGATGGCCGGCCGGGGCTCGCTGGCGGGTCTGCTGCCGTACGGCGACGCCAACGCCATCGTGCTCGACATGGCGGGCGAGGTGCTGCCCGTGGTGCGGGACGTCCCCGTGCTCGCCGGGGTGTGCGGCACCGATCCGTTCCGGATCATGGGCAACTTCCTCGACCAGCTGAAGGCCGTCGGCTTCACCGGCGTACAGAACTTCCCCACCGTCGGGCTGTACGACGGCAGGTTCCGCGAGAACCTCGAAGAGACCGGCATGGGCTTCGGTCTGGAGATCGACATGATCCGCCAGGCCCACGAGCGCGACCTGCTCACCGCGCCCTATGTGTTCGATCCCGAGCAGGCCGCCGAGATGGCGCGGGCGGGTGCCGATGTCCTCGTGCCGCACGTCGGGCTGACCACCAAGGGTTCCATCGGCGCCTCGACCGCGCTCACCCTCGATCAGGCCGCCACCGCCGTGCAGGAGATGCACGACGCCGCGAAGCGCGTCAATCCCGGCATCATCGTGCTCTGCCACGGCGGCCCGATCGCCGAACCGGAGGACGCCCGCTACGTCCTGGAGCACACCTCCGGGATCGCCGGCTTCTTCGGTGCCTCGTCCGTGGAACGGCTGCCCACGGAGCGTGCCATCACCGAGCAGGCACGCGCCTTCAAGTCCCTCACGCTCGGCTGACAGGGGCACGGAGGCACAGCGCGCGGCGGGAACGCTCCCTCCGCGCGCTCCCTTGTACTTCAGTGCGCCGCGTACGGCGGTCCTCCCCCGGGCATCGACCAGGGGGACCGCGTCGTACGGCCAGGGGGAGGTGCGCTGTGCACGGATCGGCGATGTCGGGCTGGCTGCTGATGGCGTTGTGCGCGACGACGGGTGCGTACTGCCTGCTGCGTACCCGCAGCGAGACCGGGGAGGGGCGCAGGGCGGCACGCGCGGAGGCGCTGATGGGCTTCGGCATGGCCGCCATGGCGGTGCCGGCGGCCGTCGTGACACCCCCCGCCTGGGGATGGGCGGTGTACGCGGCGCTGTTCGGGGCGGCCTCGTTGCGCGCGCTGTGGTTCGCCCGGCGCGGCAGTCACCATCTGCACCATCTGGTGGGTTCCTCGGCGATGTTCTACATGGCCCTGACGATGGCGCCGGGCGGCGGGGCGTCGCCCGGCGGGCACGGCGAGCACATGGGTCACGGGGGCGCGGCGACGGCCGGGGGCGTCCCCCTGCTGACCGGACTGCTGCTGACCTACTTCGCGGTGTACGTGCTGCGGTCGGGGACCCGGCTGATACCGGTGGCCGCCGCTCCCTCCCCGGCGGGCGGCGGCCTCGCCGGGACCACCTGGGGTACGCGCCCCGAGCTGGCGCTCGCCTGCCGGCTGACGATGGGGATGGCCATGTTCGCGATGCTGCTCACCCTGTGAGCCGGCCGGCCGGTCAAACCGTGGTCTGCGTCACTTGCCGTGCACAGCCATACCCGTGGGTGCCGCGCCCCTCATAGGCTGGCGTCATGTTGGTCTCCCTCGCACTGCTGCTGCTCGGTGCACTGGCCGCCGTCCTGACCCCGCGGCTGATGGCCAGGGCCCGGTGGCCGGAGCGTGAGCCCGTTGTGGCGCTGTGGGTGTGGCAGTGCGTGGTGGCCGGGGTGCTGCTGTCCTTCGCACTCTCCATGACGTTCAGCGCGGCCGCCGCCTGGCAGGCGGTGCGCGGGCATGTGTTCGCCCCGGCGCCGCACGCGGTGGTGGAGGCGTACGCGCTGGGCGGGCACGGCCGGTGGTCCGCCGCCATGGCCGTACTGCTGGCGCTGGGCGGGGTGTGGTCGGCGGTGATGCTGACCCGGGAGATCCACCGGGCCCAGGTGCGGCGCAGGCAGCGGCGCGCCGAACTGCTGGTGCGGGCCCCGCTGATGCCCGGCGAGAAGCCCGGCAGCGGCCGTCTCGTCGTGCTGGAGGGAGAGCGTCCGGATGCCTGGTGGCTGCCGGGCGCCGCACCTCAACTGGTCGTCACCACCACGGCACTCAGGCGCCTGAAAGGCCGTCAGCTCGATGCGGTGCTGGCCCATGAGCAGGGGCACGCGAACGCACGGCACGACTGGCTGTTGCACTGTTCCGATGCCCTGGCGACCGGATTTCCGCAGGTACCGGTGTTCGCGGCGTTCCGCGACGAGATGCACCGGCTGGTCGAACTGGCCGCGGACGATGTCGCGTCGAGGCGTTTCGGACGGCTGACGATCGCCCTGGCCCTGGTGGAACTCAACGAGGACCGGGGCGTGTTCGGCCCCTGCCCGGCGCCGGACGCTCAGCTGCCGCTGCGGGTGAACCGGTTGCTGACCCCGGCGGACCGGCTCACCGCGGGCCGTCGGCTCCGGCTGACCGCGGCGGCCGCGATGGTGCCGGTGGTTCCGCTTCTGGTGGCCTTCGTTCCGGGGCTCAGCGCGCTGCGATAGCCAGGGCCGCCGGCCTTCCGCGAAGATCGCCCCATGCCGTCCACGCAGCTCCCCCCGCCGGTCCGTACGCCTCCTCGTGTCACCCCCTTCGGGGCGGGTGCGGTCTGCGGCTTTCTCGCACTGGTCGTGCTGGTCCTCGTCGCCGTGCGCTGGTCACCACTGATGACGCTGGACCGCACCGTCGCGGATGCCCTGCACCACAGGGCGGTGACCGAACCCGGCCTGGTCCGTGTCAACCGGATCCTGACCGACTGGGTCTGGGATCCGTGGACCATGCGCGCCCTGATCACGGTGGCGGTGGTGGCGCTGTGGTGGCGGGGCGAGCGGCTGCTGGCGGTGTGGGTGGCGGCGACGAGCGTGCTGGGCACGGTGGTGCAGCAGGGGCTGAAGTCGGCGGTCGGCCGGGAGCGGCCGCAGTGGCCCGACCCGGTGGACTCCGCCCATTACGCGGCGTTCCCCTCGGGCCACGCGATGACGGCGACGGTGAGCTGCGGCCTGCTGCTCTGGCTGCTGCACCGGCACGGGGCGGGGCCCCGGTCGTGGCGGACGGCGCTGGTGGTGGCGTGCGTCTCGGTGGTCGGGGTGGGCGTGACCCGCCTCTACCTGGGCGTGCACTGGTTGAGCGACGTACTGGGCGGCTGGCTGCTGGGTGCGGCCCTGGTCGGCTTCGCGATCGCCGGATTCGCCCGGTACGAGCGGCGCGGCGGGCTCCGCGCGCCCGGCCGCTCCTGAGCCGGCCGGGCCCCGCCCTCCCCGGACCGGGGCGGGCGGCCTTGTCGCGCCGCCCCCGTGCCGGGGAGGATCACAGCCATGCAGATCAAGGGTGTGCTCTTCGACTTCTCCGGGACTCTCTTCCGTATCGAGTCCGTCCGGTCCTGGCTGCGCGCGGTCCTCGCCGAGCAGGGGGTGACGGTGGGCGGGGCCGACTTCGAGCGGTACGCGGCGGAGCTGGAGGCCGCCGGGGCGCTGCCGGGCGGCCCGCTCCCCCGGCAGGTCCCCGCCCGGCTCTCCGCCGCGTGGGCCACCCGTGACGAAAGCGCGGAACTGCACCGGGAGGCGTACACCGGGCTGGCCCGTCAGGTGGCGCTGCCGGATCCCGGGCTGTACGACGCGCTGTACGAGCGGCATCGCACACCGGCCGCCTGGCAGCCGTACCCGGACGCGCCGGAGGTGCTCGGCGCACTGCGCGACAGCGGCGTCCGGATCGGCGTGGTCAGCAACATCGGCTGGGACCTGCGGCCGGTATTCCGGGCACACGGCCTGGACCCCCTGATCGATGACTATGTGCTGTCGTACGAGCACGGCGTCCAGAAGCCGGACGCACGGATCTTCCACACCGCCTGCACAAATCTGGGGCTGGATCCGGCGGATGTGGTGATGGTCGGCGACGACCGGAACGCGGACGGCGGGGCCGCCGCACTGGGCTGTGAGGTGCGGTTCGTGCACCATCTTCCGGTGTCGGAGCGGCCCGACGGACTGCGGACGCTCGGACTGGTGCCGGGCGTTGCCCGACAGACATGTGAGAGATGTCCCTGACGCCCAATGGGTCCGATTGTCACATCGGGGCCTTAGCCTGTATGTATGTCCCGTTCTCCGTGCTCCTCCGATTCCACGCGCACCGCCGCCGTGGTGAACAAAGAGATCCGTGACCTGTGGCAGCGCTCGGGCGGCTGCCTGTCCCCGGAGGAAGAAGAGCAGTACCAGCGTCTGCTGGTGGAGTGGGCCGCGGCGACGAGTGGCGGCGCCAGGTCCGCCGCCTGACGCACGGCCCCCTGCCCTGCTGGGCCCACAGACGTCCCGCAGGGCTGGAAGTGCGCCCTGCGGGACGTCTCGCGTTCACGGTGGATCCGGCCGGGTGGAGGTTCCGGTCGGCTGGAGACCGGCCGGTCAGCGGCCGAAGTACTCCGGCTGGGTCTGGACATTGAGCTCGTCCAGCCGTACCCGCTTCGCCGGGTCGGTCCGCCGGTCGTCGAGCTTCAGGACGTCGAAGCCCTTGGCGATGTCGTTGGAGTAGATGTAGCCGTTGTAGTAGTACGCCGACCAGGAGCCGGCCGTGGTGACGGCGTCGGTGGTGACCGGGCCGCGCTCGAAGTAGCCGATCTCCTTCGGCCTCGACGAGTCGGTGAAGTCCCACACCGAAACCCCACCCTGGTACCAGGCCTGGACCATCAGGTCGCGGCCCTTGACCGGGATGATCGAGCCGTTGTGGGCGACGCAGACCTCGGTGTCGGCCTGCGGGCGGTCGATCTTGAAGTAGCTGCGGAAGGCCAGCTTGCGGTGGTCGCCCCTGCCGACGATGTCGTAGATGCCGTTGGCGCCGCGCTTCGGGCCGATCTCCTCGTTGCAGGTGGCCGCGCCACCGCCGCCGAGCTCATCGGTGAAGACGACCTTGTCCGTCGTCTGGTTGAACGTCGCCGAGTGCCAGAACGCGAAGTTCACATTGTCCTGCACCCGGTCGATGATCTTCGGGTTCTCCGGATCCTTGATGGAGAACAGCAGGCCGTCGCCCATGCAGGCACCCGCGGCCAGGTCCTTCGACGGCAGCACGGTGATGTCGTGGCAGCCGGTCGTCCTGGAGACGCCCGGGTTCTCCGGCGCACCCGGGTTGCCGCCGTCCGGGAAGAGCACCGGGAAGTTCACGACCGCCGCCTTCTCGGGCGCGTTGCGCGGCACCTTGATGACGGAGATCCCGTCGTGCGGCGGCTGGCAGTCGGGGAACGTCGCGCTCGGCGAGTACGAGGAGACGTACACGTACACGTTCTTGCGCTCGGGGACCAGCGTGTGGGTGTGCGATCCGCACGCGGTCTCGACGGCGGCGACGTACTTCGGGTTGCGCTTGTCGCTGATGTCGAAGACCTTCATGCCCTCCCAGGAGGACTTCTCCGTGGCGGGCTGGGTGGTGCTGGTGCAGGAGTTGTCGCTGCGCGAGGAGTCGGTGGACAGGAAGAGCAGGTTGCCCGAGACCGAGATGTCGTTCTGCGAGCCGGGGCACAGGACCTGCGAGACCGTCTTCGGGGACCTGGGGTTGCTGATGTCGAAGATCCGGAAGCCGTCGTAGTTTCCGGCGAAGGCGTACTTCCCCTGGAAGGCCAGGTCCGTGTTGAGGCCCTTGAGTGCGTCCTTCGGAACGTTGGCCAGATGAGTGATGTTGGAGCTGTGGACGATCTCGTCCACGCCGGGTACCTCGCCGCTTCTGATGGCGGCCTCGGCCTCGGCCCGCTGGGCGGCGGAGACACCCGTCCGGGCCGCTCCCCGGTCACCGGGGTCGGGTGTCGCGGCCGCGGGTCCGGCCATCAGCAACGTGGCCAGCAGGCCGGCGGCTGCCGTCGCCACGCCCAGGCGTCTGCCCCGCACCGGGCTCGTGTGCAACGAAATCACTGCGTCCTCCCATGCATCCGAACGTAGTTGAACGGTTCACGGACCTCGGCAGTATCGTCCTTGCCATCGTGATCCCAACAGATGGCAACAGAGACGTAAATGAAAGTTTCTGATCGCTGCCGCGCCAAAGCGTGTCAGGACGGTCGGCAGCCAACCCATATGGCCGTGGAGGTCCGCTTGTTGATCCGCCGTCAGACCATGTGTGTACGCAGATCCGTAATCGTCGCGGTGGCCGTCCCGGCCGTTCTCGCCCTCGCCGCGTGCGATGCGGGAAACAGCGACAGCCCCACGAAGTCGCAGGCGGGCGGGGGACCTTCGGTGGTGGCCCCCGGAAAGCCGGGCGAACCCGCACGTACCCTCTCCACCGAGGAGGCCGCGAAGGCCGCCGGGGACGACACCCCCAACTCGGCCGACCACCGCTACGTCCGGATGATGATCCGGCACCACGCCCAGGCGCTGAAGCTGACCGGACTCGTACCGTCGCGTTCCGGCTCCTCCTCGGTCAAGAGGCTCGCCGAGCGCATCACCGCGAGCCAGAAGCCGGAGATCGGCGCCATGGAGGGCTGGCTCACACACAACGGCGGGGCGAAGCGCGAATCGGCCCACGACCACTCCGCCATGCCCGGGATGGCGACCGCGGCACAGCTGAAGCAGTTGCGCGAGGCGGACGGCGCCGCCTTCGACAAGCTCTTCCTGAAGTTGATGATCACCCACCACCAGGGGGCGATCACAATGGCCACCGAGGTGCTCGCGCAGGGGAACAACGTGCAGATCGAGGAGATGGCCGGGGACGTCGTCGCGCAGCAGACGGTGGAGATCAACAGGATGCGCACGATGTCGTCCTGATGGCGGCGCCCGGCGCGCCTCTCCGCCCTTCCGCCCACCGGTGCGATGCTGGAGGCATCCTCAGGGAAGAGGTGCGCCGTGCTCCGCGTCGCCGTCGTCGGCTCCGGTCCCAGCGGGGTCTACACCGCCCAGGCCCTGCTCGCGCAGGACCGGGTGCCCGATGTCCGGGTCCATGTGCTGGACCGGCTCCCCTGCCCGTACGGCCTGGTGCGTTACGGTGTCGCCCCGGACCACGAGAAGATCAAGTCACTGCAGAACAGCCTGCGGGCCGTGCTGGAGCACGAGCGGATCACCTTCCTCGGGAACGTCGAGGTGGGCAGTGACGGGATTCCGCCCGCCCGGCTCGGCGAGCTCTACGACGCGGTGGTCTACTGCGTCGGGGCCGCGACCGACCGGCCGCTGGCCGTCCCCGGCGAGGAGCTGCCCGGCAGTTTCTCCGCCACCGAGTTCGTCTCCTGGTACAGCGCACATCCCGACTGGTACAGCGCGCATCCCGACGCCGCGGCCGGGGGCTTCGCACTGCAAGCCCGCTCGGTCGTGGTGATCGGGGCCGGCAACGTGGCGGTGGACGTGACGCGGATCCTCGCGCGGAGCGCACAGGAACTGCGCCCCACCGACGTACCGCGCGGTGCGCTGGGCACGCTGAGCGACAGCCGGGTGCGCGAGATCCACATGGCGGGCAGACGGGGACCTTCACAGGCCAGGTTCACCACCAAGGAGTTGCGCGAGCTGGGCGCTCTGCCACGGGTCCGGGTCGTGGTGGACGAGGCGGAACTCTCCCTCGATCCGGCGTACGCCGACCCGTCCGCCCACCGGGGCCCCGCCCTGCCCTCACCC
>NZ_JBCEWQ010000131.1:0-25701 GCF_038448545.1 Streptomyces sp. CLV115 | reverse complement strand
CGGCCAGCATCGTCGCGGCATGATGCACCCCACCACCGGGCGGCGGCGTCGAACCGGGCGGCGGAGGCGGCACCGGAGCACCGGGCGCACCCGGAGGACCGGGCGGCTGCGGCGCACCAGGAGCACCAGGAGCACCGGGCGGGCCGGGAGGCGCGGGCGGCTGGAGCGGGCCCATGCCGCCCATGCTCGGGTCGGCCAGCATCGTCGCGGCATGATGCACCCCACCACCGGGCGGCGGCGTCGAACCGGGCGGCGGAGGCGGCACCGGAGCACCGGGCGCACCCGGAGGACCGGGCGGCTGCGGCGCACCAGGAGCACCGGGCGGCCCGGGCGGGCCCGTCTGAGGAGCGAGCTGCGTCGGCAGGTACCCGCCCGCCGGGGCGCCGGGCGCACCCGGTCCCGAGGGCGGCGGCACGGGCGCGCCCGGCCTGGCACCCGGCGTTCCCGGAGCACCGGGCGGCGGCGGGGTCGACGGACCTCCACCACGCGGACCACGCGGCGGCACGACGGCCTTGCTGGTGGCCGCGTCAGCGATGTCACCGGCACCACCCGCGCCCGGAGCACCCGGAGCACCCGACGGAACACCGGGAACGCCGCCCTGCGGGCCGAGACCCGGCACGATCGCCGTCCGCGGCAACTGGCTGCCGCCCGACATCAGGGCCGTCGGCGCATCGGCCGGCACGACCGGCGGCGGAGTGCCGTCGTCGTCGGCACCCGAGAGAGGCGGCGCGAACACCGTGGCCGGCAACGGCACCGCCCCGTCGTCGGTGTCCGCGTTCGTGTCCGTACCCGCCCACGGGGTGGACCCGGCGGGCACGTTCGGCACGGCAGCCGGGACACCGTCGTTGGCGGTGGGCTCGTACGCGACCCGACCGTCGTACGAACCCGGCGGCGCCTGACCGACCGGGGCGGCCGGGACGGCGGGCGGCGAAGTGACGGACGGAGCCGGCGGGGCCGGCGGGGCCGGGGACGCCGGGGCGGCGGGAGCCGGCGAGCCCTGGCCCTGCCCTTGCCCCTGGTCCTGGCCCTCGCGACGGTCCGGGATGCCCAGCTTGTCGGCCGCTTCCTGGAGCCACTCCGGGGGGCTCAACAGGAACGACGTCTGATTGAGATCGATGCGCTGCGGCGGCTCCGGAGCAGCCGCGGCAGCCGCGCCGACGCCGTACTCCTCCTCGTACCGCCGGATCACCTCGCCCACCGGCAGCCCCGGCCACAGCGTGGCCTCACCGCTGTCCCTGGCGATCACCAGCCGCTGCCGGCCACCGTCCGAGACCGGGCCCTCGGCACGGTCCTCGCCCCACACCACGAAGCCCAGCTCGAACTCCCGCACCCGCACCTCACGGTGCTGGTACGCGGGCACATCGCCGTTGATCCACTCGTCCGCGCGTTCCTGCGCCTGTGCAAAGGTCACCATCGCGCTCACCCCTCCACCGGGACGGCCCGCGCGAAGCCGCCGTCCACCATCAGGTTCGCCACGGTCTCCAGCTCCGGCGGATTGCCCGCCAGACGCTGCAGGAAGGCGTCGAAGTCACTGCCGCACGGCAGCAGCAGCCGGTCCACCCGCTCCTGCACGTTCCAGCCGTCCTGGTCCCGGGCGTCGTCGTACGGGCAGAACCAGACCGAACCGACGCCGTTGCCCTTCACCTTCACCGCGACGATCCCGCCCTGGACGAAACCGACGCCCAGGAAATCCTTGGTGAGGTGGTCGCGCAAGCACTTGTTGACGTACACCAGGTCGTTCACCGCGGCCTGCTCGCGCACCGTGAAGAACGGCTGGTCGACCAGCAGCCCCAGCTCCGCGTCCAGCGCCGCACCGACCGGCGCCGAACCGCCCGCCGCCTTGAGGAACGAACGGTAGGCACCCGGCAGCCGGTAGCCGAGATCCTCCTCGACCCCCAGGACCTGCGACTCGCTCACCGCCACGGCCCCCTTCGGCAGCCGGAAGTGCGCGGGCCGGGTCTCCTGCAACGGGCGGGTGCCCCGCTTGTTGTGGTCGACCGCCGTCGCGGCCAGGCCGCCGTGATGCCTCAGCAGCGCCTTCACCTCGACCGGGACCAGCTCCATGCGCCGGCCGCCGGGCACGTGGTGCCACGTCCAGCCGTGCGGAGTCGCGACCGCCGGGATCGTGTCCCACAGCTCGTGACCGCTCGCCGCCAGCGCCGCATTGGCCGAGACGTAGTCGGTGAGCCGCAGCTCGTCGACCCCGAAACCCTGCGGCGGCTCGGCGATCTCGGCGGCGGCACGCGCGTACGGCGAGAAGTCCGGGCTGCCGTTCCCGTCCATGCGCACGCCGCCCGGGTGGCGGGACGCCCGGACCGGGTCCGGGAAATGCACGAGCTGCCCGGCGTAGGCCGCGTTCGGTGGCGCGGCTTGCTGACCGAGCCGACCTGTCGTCATGGCGGTTGCCCCCTGCTGCGTCTGGCTGGTGAGGACCGGCCCAGCACTGGGCAGGCCCGGTCCGGGCACAGCCTATGCGGTGGTGCAAGGGCTGGTCTCGCCCATGTGACCTGTCCTACGCCTCCCCCTCCGCATCCGTCACGAACCGTCACAACGGCGTGACTGACGAGCGACGCTCCCACCACGAACGGACGACACGGACACACGTTTCACTGCCCCAGCTTCCCCACCAGCCGGGACATTTGGCAGGCTGTCACCGCAACTCGGGGGCGTGCACATCGCGCAGCTACCGCTGCCGGCACGGGAGGGAAAGCACCATGCACACCGCACAATCAGTCACATCCGGGGATCCACGCCTCAGCTGGAGCAGCACCGAGACCGGCCGCGCACCGCGCCTGCAACACCGGCGCGACGGCATCCTGCCCGCGGTCGCGGCGGCGCTGTCCGTCCGCGGCGAGACACTGACCTGCACCGCGGGCAAGGGCGACCAGCCCCCCGTACTGCACCCGCTCGTCCAGGACTTCCTCGACACCCTCCCCAGCAGCCGGCGGGAACGCTTCACCGGCCGCTGCCCAGAGGCGATACTGCTCTCCCGGCAACTCACCGCCGCGGAATCGAACCGCTCCAAGCGCGCCCAGCGCAAGCCGCTGACCAACGGCGAAGCCCGGCGCGCCCTGAAGCACTCGCGGCTCACCGCACGGCGCATCCGTGAGGACGGCGACCCCATGCACGGCAGCTACGCGCCACCGTGCCGCTCCTGCACGGCGATGCTCGCCCACTTCGGCGTACGTCCCGTCGACCTCACGACCACCGGGGCGGCGACCACCGCCGAGAAGGGCTGATCGCACGCCGATGCACGACCGAAAAGACGTACCCGAACAGACGGGCCCGGCGGACCGCGACCGCAACTCCACCACCCGCTTCCCCGTCTCCGTCGACGCCGCGCTGCGCGCCGCGGGCTGGCAGCCCGGCCGCTGGGACATCCGGCAGGCCGAGGAGTGGGCCGACACACTGCGCTCGCACGCCTCGCCCGCCGGCCACCAGCACGCGGTCTTCCCCGCGGCGGTGGAGGCGTGGGCCGAATTCGGCGGACTCCACATCACCGCGTCCGCACCGGGCCGCCAGATCGCACCGGCCCCGGTCCGCATCGACCCGCTGAGCGGCCTCCACCTCGCCCGCACCCTCGGCGACCTCGGCCGGGCCCTGGAGACCGAGGTCAGCCCGCTGGGCGAGGAAGGGGACGGACAGGCGGTCCTGGCGATCGACACCGAGGGCCGTGTCTACAGCATCGACCACACCGGCGACTGGTACCTCGGCCCGGACATCGACCAGGCACTGGCCACGCTGCTCGCAGGCATCCAGCCCGACCGCCTCGTCTTGGACTGACCCCGCAGATCCGGAGCCCGGACCACCTCGCCCCGGACCGGCCCCGCAGATCCGAAGTCCGCAGATCCGAAGTCCGGACCACTTCGCCCGGGACCGCCTCGCCCCGCACCTCGGCTCGTGCGGCCCGCAGATCCTGGGCCGCCCCGGCCGCCCCGGCCGCCCCGCCCCGGACCACTGGCTCGGGCGGCCGGCTCGGGCGGCCGGCTCGGGCGGTCGGCTCAGGCAGCCCCTCGGGACGGCAGTACCGCCGACACCCGGAAACCGCCCGCGTCCGTCGGACCCGAGACGAAGACACCGCCGAGCCCCAGCACCCGCTCCCGCATCCCGACCAGGCCGTTGCCCCCGCTCGGCAGCCCGGCGTCCGCCGTGGCCGCGTCCGAGGGACCGTTCTCCACCTGCATCGCGACCTCCGCGTCGCGGTGCGCCAGCCGTACCCAGGTCTTCGCGCCCGCCGCGTGCTTGTGCACGTTCGTCAGGGCCTCCTGCACCACCCGGTACGCGGTCTGCTCGACCTCGGGCGGATACCCGCGGGCCTCACCGTCCACCGACAGCTCCACCGTCATCCCCGCCGCCCTGGACTCCCCCACCAAGGTCTCCACCTCGTGCAGCCGGGGCCCGTCCTCCCTGGCGGCGGCCGCAGCCGCGGCGGCCGCGGCCTGACCGACCGAGGCGAGCGGCACCGAGGCCACCGGGGCCGTCACCGACTCCCCCGCCCGCAGCACCCCGAGCATCTCCCGCAACTCCGTCAACGCCTGCCGGCCCATGTCACCGACCAGCGCCGCGTTCCGCACCGCCTTCGCCGGGTCCTTCGGCGCGACGGCCTGGAGCGCGGCGGCGTGCACCACCATCAGGCTGACCCGGTGGGCGACCACGTCGTGCATCTCGCGGGCGATCCGGTGGCGCTCCTCCGTACGCGCCCACTCCGCCCGCTCCTCGGCCCGGTCGGCGAGCAGCGACAGTTCCCGCTCCAGCGAGTCCGCCCGCTCCCGCAGGCTCTCCATCAGCCGCCGCCGGGCCCCTATGTAGAGGCCGAACAGCACCGGCGGCGCGGTCAGCCCGAGCGACATGAAGAGGGAGAGCAGCGGTACGTACCAGCCGGCGGGCCCGAAATCGGCCTGCTCGTCGACGCTCTGCCGCAGCCGTACATAGGTGACGATGAACGTCCCCATGAAGGACATCCCCGTCAGCACCGCGGTGATTCTCCGCGGCACGTCGGAGGCGGCCAGCGTGTAGAGGCCGACCAGGCCCATGAGGAAGCCCATCTCGGCGGGCGTCGTCGCGATCGCGACCAGCACCACGGCGATCGGCCACCGCCGCCGCACCACCAGCACGGCCCCCGCGATCAGCCCGAACAACACCCCCGCCGGCACCGGCAGCCCGGTGTCCCCGGCGAACTCCACCCCCTCCAGTGCGCATTCCAGCGCCGACAGGAGCGCGAGCCCCACATCCAGGGCGACACTGCGCCGCCGTTCCCACCACCAGTAGCCGCGGGTGGTCGGTCCCGCCGCTTCCCGGTCTGCCCCCGTTGCGGTCATGCCGTCCAGCCTACGGGCGGCCGCACCTCAATTTCGGGCGACCTGGACAGCACGTGCGTCCGCCGAACAGAGGTAGAACAACCATTTATCGCTTGAAATGGTGAATCGAGCAGACTTTCGCACCGGACGTCCGCATTCCGGACGACGCTCGTCGTATGACGGAAATCACGAGCAAGTACGCCAACTTCGAAGACCTGCGCGATCAGGCCATCGCCCTGCGCCGGGAGGGCCTCAGCCGCCGGCAGATCCGCGACCGGTTGCCCGTGGACAACAACGACATCCTGAACCGCCTCCTGGAGGGCGAACCGGCCCCGGAGTGGACGAAACGCCCGAACGCCAAGGACGGCCTTCGCGCGAAGGCCCGGGAGTTACGGCTCCAGGGCATGACCTACGACCAGATCCAGGTGGAACTGGGGTGCTCGAAGAGTTCGATCTCGCTGTGGGTGCGGGATCTGCCGAAGCCGGAAAGGAAGCGGACACGGGAGGAGGCATCCGCCATCGCGCGGCGCGGCTGGGAGATCACACTTCGGCGGCGCGACGAGGAGCGCCGGGAGACAAAGAGGCGGACACGGAGCGAGATCGACGCCATGAGCGCGAACGAGTTGTTCCTGCTCGGCGTGGGCCTCTACTGGGCAGAGGGCTCCAAGTCCAAGCCGCACCGCACGCAGGAGCGGGTTTCGTTCATCAACAGCGACCCGGACATGATCAAGGTCTTCCTCGCCTGGCTCCGCCTGCTGGGAGTGGGCGACGATCGGCTCCGCTTCCACGTGCACATCCACGAGACGGCCGACGTCGCGTCGGCGGAGCGGTTCTGGACCGGCCTGACGGGCGCCGATACGTCCGCGTTCGGCAAGACGACGCTCAAGAGCCACTCCCCGAGGACCAACCGGAGGAACGTCGGGGAGGGTTACCAGGGCTGTCTGGTGGTACGAGTTCTGAAAAGTGCCGACCTGTACCGTCGCATCGAGGGCTGGTGGTACGGCATAGTAGGGGCTGCCTCGATGGTCGATCAACGAAATCGGCCATGGCAGACAATCCATCCCGGGTCGTCTAATGGCAGGACAAATGGTTTTGGTCCATTGAATGAGGGTTCGATTCCTTCCCCGGGAGCTTCATGACGGGCCCCGGCCTCCAAGGCCGGGGCCCTCACCCATGTCCGCTCACCAGCCCCCCGGTATCCTTCGGATGTCCCCCACCCGAAGCCGAAGGACATACCCGTGAGCGCCAACCGCCCGGCAGCCGTCGTCGTCCTCGCAGCGGGTGAGGGCACCCGCATGAAGTCGAAGACCCCCAAGGTTCTGCACGAGATCTCCGGGCGGTCGCTCGTCGGACATGTCGTCACCGCCTCCCGCGAGCTGGACCCCGAGCACCTCGTCGTGGTCGTCGGCCACGGGAGCGAGCAGGTCACCGCACATCTCACCGCCGTCGACGACCGGCTGCGCACCGCCCACCAAGCCGAGCAGAAGGGCACCGGCAACGCCGTGCGCGTCGGGCTCGACGAGCTCGGCGGCACCGTCGACGGCACCGTGATCGTCGTCTGCGGCGACACCCCGCTGCTCTCCGGCGAGACGCTCACCGCGCTCGCCGCCACCCACACGGCCGACTCCAACGCCGTCACCGTGCTCACCGCCGAGGTGCCGGACTCCACCGGCTACGGCCGCATCGTCCGCGACCCGGCCGACGGCGCGGTCACCGCGATCGTCGAGCACAAGGACGCCACCGACGCCCAGCGCGCGATCCGGGAGATCAACTCCGGGGTCTTCGCCTTCGACGGCCGGCTGCTCTCCGACGCCCTCGGCAAGCTCCGCACCGACAACAGCCAGGGCGAGGAGTACCTCACCGACGTCCTCTCCATCCTGCGCGAGGCCGGGCACCGGGTCGGCGCCTCGATCGCCGGGGACCACCGCGAGATCCTCGGCATCAACAACCGGGTCCAGCTCGCCGAGGCCCGACGGCTGCTGAACCAGCGGCTGCTGGAGCGCGCCATGCTGGCCGGCGTGACCGTCGTGGACCCGGCGTCCACGCTGATCGACGCCACCGTCACGTACGAGCGCGACGCGATCGTGCACCCGGGCACCCAGCTCCTCGGCGCCACGCACATCGGCGAGGACGCCGAGGTGGGCCCCAACTCCCGGCTCACCGACACCGTCGTCCACCCGGCCGCCCGCGTGCACAACACGGTCGCGGACCGGGCCGAGGTCGGCGAGGGCGCGACGGTCGGTCCGTACGCGTATCTGCGGCCCGGCACCAGGCTCGGCGCGAAGGCCAAGGCCGGTACGTACGTGGAGATGAAGAACGCCACGATCGGCGAGGGCACCAAGGTGCCGCACCTGAGCTACGTCGGCGACGCGACGATCGGTGACCACACCAACATCGGTGCCGCCAGCGTCTTCGTGAACTACGACGGCGTGGCCAAGCACCACACCACGATCGGCTCCCACTGCCGTACCGGGTCGGACAATATGTTTGTGGCGCCTGTCACGGTCGGGGACGGCGCGTACACCGCGGCCGGCTCGGTCATCACCAAGGACGTACCGCCCGGTTCGCTGGCCGTCGCCCGCGGCCAGCAAAGGAATATCGAGGGTTGGGTGGCCCGCAAGCGTCCGGGGAGCGGCGCCGCGCAGGCGGCTCAGGCCGCCGCATCGGAGCGCGACAGCGAAAGCTGACCGGAAACAGGTATGCCGTGCACGGCGTACCGTGATAGATGCTCACCCCATTTCGGCTGGCTCGTTGCGCATTGGGACACATGCGTGCAGCGCCAGTGACACGTCTGAGGAGACTGTGCTGTGACCGGGATCAAGACGACCGGCGAGAAGAAACTGATGCTCTTCTCCGGCCGCGCCCACCCCGAGCTGGCCGAGGAGGTTGCGCACCAGCTGGGTGTCGGCCTCGTGCCGACGAGGGCCTTCGATTTCGCCAACGGTGAGATCTACGTCCGCTTCCAGGAGTCGGCCCGCGGCGCCGACTGCTTCCTGATCCAGAGCCACACCGCTCCGATCAACAAGTGGATCATGGAGCAGCTCATCATGCTGGACGCGCTGAAGCGCGCGTCGGCCCGTTCGATCACGGTGATCGTGCCGTTCTACGGCTACGCCCGCCAGGACAAGAAGCACCGCGGCCGCGAGCCGATCTCGGCCCGTCTGGTCGCGGACCTGATGAAGACGGCGGGTGCCGACCGCATCCTCACCGTCGACCTGCACACGGACCAGATCCAGGGCTTCTTCGACGGCCCGGTCGACCACCTCTTCGCGCTGCCGATCCTGGCCGACTACGTCGGTGCGAAGGTCGACCGCACGAAGCTGACGATCGTCTCGCCGGACGCCGGCCGTGTTCGCGTCGCCGACCGCTGGTGCGACCGTCTGGACGCCCCGCTGGCGATCGTGCACAAGCGCCGTGACAAGGACGTCGCCAACCAGGTGACCGTCCACGAGGTCGTCGGCAATGTAAAGGGCCGGGTCTGCGTCCTGGTCGACGACATGATCGACACCGGTGGCACGATCTGCGCCGCCGCCGACGCGCTGTTCGCGCACGGTGCCGAGGACGTCATAGTGACGGCGACACACGGTGTGCTCTCGGGTCCGGCCGCGGACCGGCTGAAGAACTCCAAGGTCAGCGAGTTCGTCTTCACGGACACCCTGCCGACCCCGGGCGAGCTGGAGCTGGACAAGATCACGGTGCTCTCGATCGCGCCGACGATCGCGCGCGCGGTGCGTGAGGTCTTCGAGGACGGCTCGGTCACGAGCCTCTTCGAGGAGCAGTAGGACCAGCAGGAGCAACCGGACCAGCGGGAGCGGCGGGAACAGCGCTTCCGAAGATCCACTTTGGGGGCGGCCTCCCCGCCGGGTAGACTCAGCGAGTTGCTCGGCGAGGGAGGCCGTACTCGTATGTACGGCGGTCCGTTATCGACGCGCTCTTCGTAGCAGGCCTGTCGTGGGCCGGGTGACCGTCCAAGTTTCGTCACCTTACGAGGAGTGCAGTCATGGCTGAGGTCAAGCTCGCCGCCCAGGTCCGTACCGAGTTCGGCAAGGGCGCCGCCCGTCGCACCCGCCGCGCCAACCTGGTCCCCGCCGTCGTCTACGGTCACGGTGCCGAGCCGGTCCACGTCACCCTGCCGGGTCACGAGCTGATGATGGCGCTCAAGACCGCCAACGTCCTGATCGGCCTGGAGATCGACGGCAAGGACGCCCTTGTCATCCCGAAGGCTGTGCAGCGCAACCCGCTCAAGGGCAACATCGAGCACGTCGACCTGCTGACCGTCAAGCGCGGCGAGAAGGTCAACGTCGAGATCGCCGTGCACGTCGAGGGCGACCTGGCCCCGGGCGGCAACCTGCTGGAGTACGTGCAGAACACCCTGCTCGTCGAGGCCGAGGCCACCCACATCCCCGAGTCCGTCACGGTCTCCGTCGCGGGCCTGGACGCCGGTGCGTCCGTTCTCGCCAAGGACATCCCGCTGCCCAAGGGCTCCGTGCTCGCCGGTGACGAGGACGCCGTGGTGCTCCAGGTCGTCGCCGCGCAGGCCGAGGAGCCGACCGCCGGTGACGAGGCCGAGGGCGCCGAGGCCTGAGCCTCGCCCGCACTGCTTGACTGACGGGGCGGCGGTTCCTTGTACGAGGACCCGCCGTCCCGTTTCCCTGTATCCGGGTCGTCCGGAACCATCCGTACACGAGGAGACCGAGAGAGATGTCCGACGCCACCGACCCCTGGCTCATCGTGGGCCTCGGCAACCCCGGCCCCGAGTACGCGGCGAACCGGCACAACGTCGGCTTCATGGTGGCCGATCTCCTGGCCGAGCGGATCGGCGGGAAGTTCAAGCGGGCGCAGAAGGCGCAGGCCCAGGTGGTGGAGGGCCGGATGGGTCCTCCCGGGCCGGCGAACCGGCGGGTGATCCTGGCCAGGCCGATGTCGTACATGAATCTCTCGGGCGGTCCGGTGACGGCGCTGCGCGACTTCTACAAGGTTCCGACGGACCACATCGTGGCCATCCATGACGAGCTGGACATCGACTACGGGGCGCTGCGGCTGAAGCTGGGCGGCGGCGACAACGGGCACAACGGGCTGAAGTCGATGACCAAGGCGATGGGGGCGGACTATCACCGGGTCCGGTTCGGGATCGGGCGGCCGCCGGGGCGGATGCAGGTCGCGGATTTCGTGCTGAAGGACTTCTCGTCCGCCGAGCGCAAGGAGCTCGGGTATCTGGTGGACCGGGCGGCGGACTCGGTGGAGTGTCTGCTCGCGGAGGGTCTGGAGCGCGCGCAGAGCGCGTACAACTCTTAGCGCCGCCCGGCTCGGGGTGGCGCGTACATCTCTGACATTCCTGCCGGTACCCCGGCGATTTTCGGCCACGAGTTGACCGGTGGTGCCGGTCTGCCCAAGGATCGCTCCCCATGAAGCGGAGCTCCTCCCACCGCGCCCTGGTCTACGTCCGCAACGCCGCCATGGGCTGTGTCGTCCTGTTGCTGCTGGTGGCGGGTGTGCTGTCGTCCTGGGACGAGGCCCACCACATCGTTCTGGCCAAGGGCCGTGAGCACGGCACGATGACCGTGACCGGTTGCGGTGCCGATGTCTGCACGGGTCCGTTCGCACCGTCGGGGCAGGCCGCGGCACGGAGCAGGGTGACGATCGACAAGTCCGTCGCGGCGCGGCGGGGTGACCGGTTCCCCGTGGTGGTCAAGCCGGGTACGGACGATGTGGTGCGGACCGGGACGCCGGGGTTTCTGCATGCCTGGGTGCCGCTGGGTGGTGCGCTGGTGCTGGCGGGGCTGGTGATCGGTGGTGGTCTGCGGCTGTCGCGGACCGGTTGGGGTACCGGGATCGCGGGTGCGGCCCTGCTCGTGGCGACGTTCGTCGCGCTGTGAGCGGGGCCGCGCCCGCGTTCCGGTGGGTCAGCCGGTGTTGCGCAGGCCCGCGGCGACACCGTTCACGGTGAGCAGCAGGGCCCTGGCGAGCAGCGGGTCGGCTTCCTCGCCGCGTGCCGCGGCTTCGCGCTGGCGGGCCAGCAGCGAGACCTGGAGGTAGGAGATCGGGTCGAGGTAGGCGTCACGGATGGCGAAGGTCTGCTGGAGCACGGGGCTGGTGCCGAGCAGTTCGGTGGAGCCGGTGACCTTGAGGACTTCGGACACGGTGAGCGCGTGCTCGGCCTCGATGTTGTCGAAGACGTGCTTCAGTTCGTCGGGGACGAGCGTGTCGACGTAGTGGCGGGCGATGCGCAGGTCGGTCTTGGCGAGGGTCATCTCGACGTTGGAGATGAAGTTCCGGAAGAAGTGCCAGTGTTCGTGCATTTCGTCCAGGACGGTGTCGAGGCCGGCCTCGCGCAGTGCCTTGAGCCCGGAGCCGACGCCGTACCAGCCGGGGACGATCTGGCGGGACTGGGTCCAGCCGAAGACCCACGGGATGGCGCGCAGTCCGTCGAGCGAGACGCCCGAGCCGGGGCGGCGGGAGGGCCGCGAGCCCAGGTGCAGGTCGGCGAGCTGGTCCACGGGTGTGGAGGCGAGGAAGTACGTCGGCAGGTCCGGGTCCTCGACGAGCTTGCGGTATGCGGCGTGCGCGGCGTCGGAGACGGTGTCCATCGCGGCGTCCCAGCGGGCCAGGGCCTCGTCGGACTGGCGGGGTGCGGTGTGCAGCGCGGAGGCCTGGAGGGTGGCCGCGACGGTCAGTTCCAGGTTCTCGCGGGCGAGGGCGGGGATGAGGTACTTGTCGGAGATGACCTCCCCCTGTTCGGTCACCTTGATCTCGCCCTCCAGGGTGCCCCAGGGCTGGGCGAGGATCGCGTCGTGCGAGGGGCCGCCGCCGCGGCCGACGGTGCCGCCGCGGCCGTGGAAGAGGCGCAGTCGTACGCCGTAGCGGTGGGCGACGTCGCGCAGTCGGCGCTGGGCGCGGTGGATCTCCCACTGGGAGGTGGTGATGCCGCCGAACTTGGAGGAGTCGGAGTAGCCGAGCATGACCTCCTGGACGTCGCCGCGCAGGGAGACGAGGCGGCGGTAGGAGGGGTCGGCGAGCATCTCGTCGAGGATGACGTCGGCGGCGCGCAGTTCGTCGGTGGTTTCCAGGAGCGGCACGATGCCGATCTTGGCCCAGCCGCCGTGCAGGTCGATGAGTCCGGCTTCGCGGGCGAGGACGGCGGCGGCGAAGACGTCGTCGGCGCCCTGGCACATCGAGATGATGTAGGACTCGATGACTTCGGGGCCGAAGCGCTCGAAGGCTTCCTTGACGGTGTGGAAGACGCCGAGGGTCTTCTCGCCGGCGGCGTCGAGCGGGGCCGGGGTGGGGGCGAGCGGGCGGCGGGAGCGGAGTTCCTTGGCGAGGAGCTTCTGCCGGTAGTCGCGGGGCATGTCGGCGTAGCGCCAGGATTCCTCGCCGAGCCGGTCGAAGAGCTGGCCCAGCGCGTGGTGGTGGGCGTCGGCGTGTTCGCGGACGTCCATGGTGGCGAGCTGGAGGCCGAAGGCGGAGAGCGTGCGGATGGTGCGGTCCATCCGGCCGTCGGCGAAGAGTCCGCCGCGGTGCTCGCGCAGTGAGGTCTGGATGAGCGCGAGGTCGGCGATGAGTTCGGCGGTGCCGAGGTAGTCGCAGCCGGGGCGGTGGGGGGTGCCGGAGGCGAGGCGCTCGCGGGTGTTGACGAGCTTCTGCCGGATGCAGGTGGCCTTGAGCCGGTAGGGCTCCTCGGCGTTCAGCCGCTTGTAGCGCGGGCTGATCTCGGGGAGGCGTTCCAGGTCGGCTTCGAGGGAGGTCAGCAGTTCGTCGGTGGCACCGGTGTAGCGGATGGAGTTGGAGAGCAGTCCGCGCAGGTTGTCGATGAGTTCGAGGGCGTCGGTGATGCCGTGCTCGTGCTGGAGGATCAGTACTTCCCAGGTGACGGCGGGCGTCACGTTGGGGTTGCCGTCGCGGTCGCCGCCGATCCAGGTGCCGAAGGTGAGGGGTCGGGTGCCCGCGGGCAGTTGGACGCCGACGCGTCCGAGTTCGGCGGCGAGGTCCTCCAGTACGTCGCCGACCGCGTTGGCGTGCAGTTCGTCGAGGTAGTAGATGGCGTTGCGGGCCTCGTCGGCCGGCTCGGGGCGGACGACGCGCAGTTCGTCGGTCTGCCAGATGAGGTCGATGTTCTCGGCGAGGCGGAGGTCCTGGCGGCGCCGGTCGGCGTCGACGACGGGGGTCTCCAGGAGTGCGGCGATGCGGCGGAGCTTGTTGAGGACGGAGCGCCGGGCGGCCTCGGTGGGGTGTGCGGTGAAGACGGGTCGTACGTTGAGGTTCTTGACGGTCTCGCGCAGGTGGTCGGGGTCGGCGTCCTTGAGCCGGTCGGCCGTCCGGGCGAGGAGTCCGCCCTCGGCGGCGCGGCGGTCGCGCATCTCGTGGGCGCGGTGGACCTGCTCGGTGACGTTGGCGAGGTGGAAGTAGGTGGAGAAGGCGCGCACGAGCTGTGCGGCGGTCTCCAGGTCCGTGTCACCGAGGAGCTGGGCCGCGGCCTCTCCGTCGGTGCGGGTCAGGGCGCGGACGCGCTCGACGAGGTCGAGGAGTTCCTGACCCTCCTGGCGTACGAGGGTCTCGCCGAGAAGGTCGCCGAGGCGGCGGATGTCGGCGCGCAGCTCGGGGCTGGCGGCAGGGGTCTGGTCGGCACTGCTCACAGTGTGCGGCTCCTTGCAGTGGTTGAGCACGGGGGTTCTCCCGGGGCCGCTGAAGGCAGCTGCCCCGAGGGTCTCCGGGGCCACGACAGGCAGCGGTGCTGACGCCACCCCGGGAAAGCAGAGTGCGGACCGCGCTGTCCGACCCCACCAGGATAGGTGTCCACGCCGTGGGCGCCGCTCTCGGCCCGATCGGGTTTCCGCTCGATGGGCGGTCCGTCGTGCTCTCGTGCGATGCGCTCTTCCGCTGCCATACTTACGTTGCCGTAGGTTACGGGTGCGTAGCCAGAGCTGTCCGTCGTATCCCTCCTCCCCAGGGGACCCCCCATGAACACCAGCCCCGCTGTGATCGACGATGCCCAGCCGTCGTCGGCCGACGGCCGCGTTCTTCCCTCCGCCACGCTCGGCGGGGACAACAAGCGGTCGATCGAGCAGATCGCCCTTCTGCTGTTCATCGTGGTGCCGTTCGTGGCGCTGGTCGCGGCGGTGCCGCTGGCGTGGGGCCGCGGTGTGAGCTGGCTCGATCTTGGCCTGCTCGTGGCGATGTACTTCATCGGCTGCCACGGCATCACGATCGGCTTCCACCGCTATTTCACGCATGGCTCCTTCAAGGCGAAGCGCCCGCTCCGCATCGCCCTGGCCGTGGCCGGTTCGCTGGCCGTGGAGGGTCCGCTGGTGCGGTGGGTGGCCGACCACCGCAAGCATCACCGTTTCTCCGACGCGGAGGGCGACCCGCATTCGCCGTGGCGCTTCGGCGAGAGCCTGCCGGCGCTCATGAAGGGCCTGTGGTGGGCGCACATCGGGTGGATGTTCGACGAGGAGCAGACTCCGCAGCAGAAGTACGCCCCCGATCTCATCAAGGACCCGGCACTGCGCGCCGTCTCCCGTCACTTCCTCACCCTCACGATCGTTTCGCTGGCGCTGCCGCCGCTGGTCGGCGGTCTGGTGACGATGTCGTGGTGGGGGGCGGCGACGGCCTTCTTCTGGGGTTCGCTGGTCCGGGTGGCCCTGCTGCACCACGTCACCTGGTCGATCAACTCGATCTGTCACGCGGTCGGCAAGCGCCCGTTCAAGTCGCGTGACCGGTCGGGCAATGTGTGGTGGCTGGCGGTGCTGTCCTGCGGCGAGTCGTGGCACAACCTGCACCACGCGGATCCGACGAGTGCCCGGCACGGCGTGATGCGCGGTCAGATCGATTCGAGTGCCCGGTTGATCCGCTGGTTCGAGATGCTGGGCTGGGCGTACGACGTGCGCTGGCCGGACTCCGCACGGATCGAGTCCCGCCGTATCGACGCCCGGCGCGACCGCGAGCGTGCCGACGCGGCATGATTGACGACGTGGCGACCGACTCCAGTACCAGCAGCGAGAAAAACCGTCCTTCCTCCTCCCCCCGGCGGGCCCGCCGGGTGCGGATGACCGGCAAGGAGCGCCGCGAGCAGTTGCTGGACATCGGTCGTACGCTCTTCGCCGACAAGGGCTTCGAGGGCACCTCGGTCGAGGAGATCGCCTCGCGTGCCGGTGTTTCCAAGCCGGTGGTGTACGAGCACTTCGGCGGCAAGGAGGGCCTGTACGCCGTCGTGGTCGACCGCGAGATGCGCCAGCTCCTGGACATGGTCACCAGCGCGCTGACCGCGGGCCATCCCCGCGAGCTCCTGGAGCAGGCGGCGTTCGCCCTGCTCGACTACATCGAGACGTACACGGACGGTTTCCGCATCCTGGTCCGTGACTCCCCCGTGGCCCAGTCGACCGGCACCTTCGCTTCCCTGATCAGCGACATCGCCACCCAGGTGGAGGACATCCTGGGCCTGGAGTTCAAGGCCCGCGGCTTCGACCCGAAGCTGGCCCCGCTGTACGCGCAGGCACTGGTCGGCATGGTCGCCCTGACGGGCCAGTGGTGGGTGAACGCCCGCAAGCCGAAGAAGTCGGAGGTCGCCGCCCACCTGGTGAACCTGGCGTGGCACGGCCTGGAGAACCTGGAGGCCAAGCCGAGGCTGATAGGGCACCGCAAGAGCTGAACGAGGGGTTGGTCACCCGTTGTGATGACGCCTCGGGGAAGCGGCCCCTACTGTGGTCCATAGGGCCAAGAATCCCGTCCATGGGAGGAATCATGACCGCCGAGCCGTTCACCGCGCACAGCTCCCGCTGGCCGGTGCCGCCCCAGGACGGATACACGGTGGACGATCTGTTCACCTTGCCCGATCTCCCGCCGCACACGGAGTTGCTCGACGGGAGCCTGGTTTTCGTGAGTCCACAGCGAAATTTCCACAGCACGATGATCGATCTGCTGGTGATCGGGCTGCGCAGCTGTGCGCCACCCGCGATGAAGGTCCGTCGGGAGATGTCGGTCGTCCTCGACCGTCGCAACGTGCCCGAGCCCGACGTCTCCGTCGTCCGCTCCGACGCGGTCACCGGACCCGGCCAGACCCGCTTCCAGGCCGCCGACGTCCTACTCGCCGTGGAAGTCGTCTCGCCCGATTCCGAGGCCCGCGACCGTGACACCAAGCCGGGGAAGTACGCCTCGGCCGGTATCCCGAACTTCTGGCTGGTCGACATGGCCGGCACCGACAACCACCCGGTGGTGCGGGTGTACGAGCTGGATCCGGTGTCCAAGGCGTACGCGCTGACGGGGATCCACCACGACCGGCTCAAGACGGGTGTGCCGTTCCCGATCGACATCGACATCACCCGCGAGGCGCTGGACGAGTTGTGACGGTGGCGGTCAGCCGTCCGTCCGTTCCAGGAACTCCAGCCGGTTCCCCACCGGGTCGTGGCTGAAGAAGCGCCGGTGTCCTGGCAGGTCGTCGTCCCATCTGACCGGTGCGCCGTCCGCCTCCAGCCGGGCCGCGTACGCCTCGATGTCCGTGACGCGCAGGCCGGGGTGGGCCTTCTTCGCCGGGCGGAAGTCCTGCTCGATGCCGAGGTGGAGCTGGACCGGGCCCGCCTGGAACCAGCAGCCGCCGCGGGCCGCGAGGGCCGGGGGCTTGGGGATCTCCGTCATGCCGAGGGTGTCGGCGTAGTAGGCGCGCAGGGCGTCCTCGGAGCCTGCCGGGGCGGCGAGCTGTACGTGGTCGAGGGCGGCGATCACCGCTTCTCCTTGCGGGCGACGGCGAAGATGCGGCGGAACGGGAAGACGGTGCCGTGCGGGCCCCGGGGGTAGGCGGTGCGCAGCAGGTCGCGGTATTCGGTCAGGAACGCCTCGCGGGCCTCGGGGTCGTCGGCCAGCGCGGTCAGGACGGGGCGCAGGCCGGTGCCCTTCACCCAGTCGAGGACCGGGTCCTGGCCGGGCAGGAGGTGCAGGTACGTGGTCTCCCAGACGTCCGCGGTGACGCCGGGGGCGGTCAGCGCGTCGAGGTAGGCGGTGGGAGTGAGCACCGCGTCGGCGTGGCGCAGTTCGCCGGCCAGGCGGTCGCGCCAGCGCGGGGACGCGGCGAGTTCACGCATCAGGACGTGGCTGGGCTGGTCGAAGTTGCCGGGGACCTGGAAGGCGAAGGTGCCGCCGGGGGTGATCGCGTCCAGCCAGGCGGGGAAGCGGTCGGCGTGGCCGTGGACCCACTGGAGCAGGGCGTTGGAGACGATCAGGTCGTGGGGTTCGGCGGGGGTCCAGGTGGTGGCGTCGGCCTCGGCGAAGTCGAGGTGGGGGCCGGCGTGGGCGCGGGCCCGTTCGAGCATCTGCGGGGAGTTGTCGTAGCCGGTGATGCGGGCTTCGGGCCAGCGGTCGGCGAGCAGGGCGGTGACGTTGCCGGCGCCGCAGCCGAGGTCGGCGATGCGGGGTGCGGGGGTGGCCGGGAGGCCGGGGATGCGGGCGAGGAGGTCGAGGAAGGGGCGGGTGCGGTGGTCCGCGTGGCGCAGGTACTGCTGGGGGTCCCAGGTGGGTGCGTTCATGGGTCCAGGATCACGCCGGAAATATCTTGATGTCAAGACACTTGAATTCAAGAGACTTCATGTCGAGGGACCATCTACACTGATCCACATGGAGGACGAGGTCGACCGACTGGTCGCTGCATGGCGCCGCGAGCGCCCCGACCTCGACGTGGAACCACTCGAGGTGCTCAGCCGCGTCTCCCGCCTGGCCCGCCATCTGGACCGGGCCCGCCGGATCGCCTTCTCCGAGCACAATCTGGAGCCCTGGGAGTTCGACGTACTGACGTCCCTGCGTCGCGCGGGCGCTCCCTACCAGCTCTCCCCCGGCCAGCTCCTCACCCAGACGCTGGTCACCTCCGGCACGATGACCAACCGCATCGACCGCCTGACCAAGAAGAACCTCGTCGAGCGCCTCCCCGACCCCAGCGACCGCCGCGGCGTGCTCGTCCGGCTCACCGCCGAGGGGCGCGACAAGGCCGATCAGTCGCTGGCCGGGCTGCTGGCCCAGGAGCGCGCCATCCTGAGCGAGCTCTCCACCCAGCAGCGGGGCGAACTGGCAGGACTGCTACGCCAGTTGACCGCCCCGTTCGACAACATCCCCGGTTAGCGCCGGGCTCGCCGGACCCGGTTCGGCCGGTCCGACTCCCGCGCGCCGGGCCAGCGCGACCGCGGCCAGGGTGGAGTGCACGCCCAGCTTCCCCAGCACGTTCTGCATATGGGTACGGACCGTGTGCGGGGAGAGGAAGAGCCGCTCGGCCACCGCCTTGCGGCCCAGGCCCGCCACCATGCAGCGCAGCACCTCGCGTTCGCGCGGAGTCAGCGACTCGACCAGCTGCTCGCTCTCGGTGCGGTGCTTGCGCGCCGCCGTCAGCTCCCGCAGTACGCCGGTGAGCAGCGCCGGAGGCAGATGCGTCTCGTCCCGCAGCACGCCCCGGACGACGGTGAGCAGCCGTTGCAGCGAGCAGTCCTTGGCGACCCAGCCCGACGCCCCGGCCTGGAGCGCCAGCGCGGCCCGGACCGGGTCGTCCTTCTCGGCCAGCACCACCGTGCGTACGGACGGCCGGCCCGAACGGACCCCGGCCACCAGGGAGATGCCGTCCACCGGGGCGCTCTCCCCGTCGGCGGGGACGGGCACGGGTGCCCGCCGGCCACCCGCCGTGCCCAGGATGCCCAGCTCGGCGTCGACCAGCATCACGTCGTAGCCGCGCCCCTCGGCGGCGGCCCGCTCAAGGCATCGCAGGGCGGCGGGGCCACTGCCCGCCGCCGCCACATCGACGTCCGGCTCGGCCGCGAGCGCCGCTGCGAGCGACTCGGCGAAAATTCGGTGGTCGTCCACCACGAGAACCCGGATACGAACCACAGGCACCCCCATGCCGCGTCTGCTCCTGGGGCCACCCCCGGCCCGCCGAAAGGGACCGAACCAGTACGGGTACGGCCCCCGGACCGGGGAGATGGACCATGGTTCCACGGCCGCCGCCGTGTCCCGGCCACCGCCCGCCCCGGGCGCCGCACCCGACTGTCTCGTACCCCTGAATCAGCACCGGCCCCCACCGGTGCTGTGCATCAGGGTACGGCCGACGGGCCGTGGCGGAAGCCGATTCGCAGAACTGACCGGCTCCGGCCGTCTCCTGGATGTGGCACGTGTTTCGTCCTGTGCCGGAAGCGGACGAAGGGCTGCCGGCCCGGCCGGGCCGGCAGCGGTGTTCAGACGAGGCGGCGGGCGCCCGCCGAGGGGACGGCCGGGAAGATCCGCGGGGCGGTGTGGCCGGCCGCGGCGAACGCCTCCAGCACCGACTTGGCGACCGTGTCCGCCTGTTCCTCCGCCACCAGCACGATCGCCGAGCCGCCGAAGCCGCCACCGGTCATCCGCGCGCCGAGCGCCCCGGCCCCGTTCGCCGCCGACACCACCAGGTCCAGCTCCGGGCAGGAGACCCGCAGATCGTCGCGGAGCGAGACGTGCCCGGCGTTCAGGACCGGGCCCGCGGCCCGCACGTCGCCCGCGTCGAGCAGCGCGATGACCTGCTCGACCCGCTGGTTGTCGCTGACCACATGGCGTACGTAGCGCACCACGGACTCGTCGACCCCGGCCCCGGCCAGGGTGTCCAGGGCCGCGCCGAGGCCGTCGTACGGCACCTCGCGCAGCGTCCGTACGCCGAGTGCCGCCGCGCCCGCCTCGCAGCCGGCCCGCCGTTCGGCATAGGCGCCGTCGCCGAGCGCGTGCTTGACCTGGGTGTCGACCACGAGCAGCCGCAGTCCGTGGGCGGCCAGGTCGAAGGGGATCTGGCGCAGGGTGAGATCGCGGGTGTCGAGGTGCAGCGCGTTGCCCTCGGTGCAGCAGGCGGAGGCCATCTGGTCCATGACCCCGCAGGGCACGCCCACGAAGTCGTTCTCGGCGCGCTGGCCGAGGACCGCCAGCTCCTTCGCGCAGAGCCCGAATCCGAACAGGTCGTTCAGGGCGAGCGCGGTGACGACCTCCAGCGCGGCGGAGGAGGACAGGCCCGCGCCGGTGGGGACGGTGGAGGTGAGCTGGATGTCCGCCCCGGTGACCGGGTGGCCGGCCTCGCGCAGCGCCCAGACGACTCCGGCGGGGTACGCCGCCCAGCCGTGCCCCTGGTGCGGGGCCAGGTCGTCGAGCCGGAGCTGGACGACGCCGCCGGGTACGTCGGTGGAGTGCAGCCGCAGTTCGCCGTCGGTGCGGCGGGCGACGGCGGCGAGCGCGGTGTGCGGCAGCGCGAGCGGCATCACGAAGCCGTCGTTGAAGTCGGTGTACTCGCCGATCAGGTTGACCCGGCCGGGGGCCGCCCAGATCCCTTCGGGCGCGTGTCCGTACAGCTCGGTGAAGGAGGCGGTCAGCTCGGTGCGGGCGGCGGTCGTCCCGGTGTTCTCGGTCATGGGGCGGTGGGCTCCTCTCGGCGGGCGAACGTCCAGGCGTCGGTGACGATTCCGGTCAGGTCGGCGCGGGACGGCGTCCAGCCGAGCCGCTCCCTGGCGGTGGCGGCCGAGGCGACCAGCACGGCGGGGTCACCGGCGCGGCGGGGGGCCGCGGTCTCCGGGACGGGGTGGCCGGTGACCTTGCGGACGGTCTCGATGACCTCGCGCACCGAGAAGCCGTTGCCGTTGCCCAGGTTGCAGATCAGGTGCTCGCCCGCGGTGGCGGCGTCCAGCGCCAGCAGGTGGGCCTCGGCGAGGTCGGCGACGTGGATGTAGTCGCGGACGCAGGTGCCGTCGGGGGTCGGGTAGTCGTCGCCGTACACGGAGATCGACTCGCGGCGGCCGAGCGCGACCTGGAGGACCAGCGGGACGAGGTGCGACTCGGGGTCGTGCCGTTCCCCGCAACTGCCGTACGCCCCGGCCACGTTGAAGTAGCGCAGCGAGACCGCGGCCAGTTGGTGCGCGGCCGCCTCGCCGGTGATCATGTGGTCGACGGCGAGCTTGGTGGCGCCGTAGGGGTTGGTGGGCGCGGTCGCGTCGGACTCGGTGATGGGGGTGGTGGCCGGTTCGCCGTAGGTGGCGGCGGTGGAGGAGAAGACCAGGGTGCGCACCCCGGCGTCGCGCATAGCGGCGATCAGCGCGAGGGAGCCGCCGACGTTGTTCACCCAGTACTTCTCCGGGTCCGCGACGGACTCGCCGACCTGGGAGCACGCGGCGAAGTGCAGCACGCCGTCGTAGGAGGCGTCCAGCCACTTCGCGGCGTCCTGGATGCGGCCCTCGATGAACTCGGCCCCGGCCGGGACGCCCTCCCGGAACCCGGTCGACAGGTCGTCGAGAACGGTGACCGCGTGCCCGGCCTCCAGCAGGTGCTGGGCGACCACGCTGCCGACGTATCCCGCGCCGCCTGTGACCAGGTACTTCTTCTGGGGCTTGCTCACTCGCTCGCTACCTCTCGCAGTCGCTGGGCCGCGGCCTCCGGCGGCACATCGTTGATGAACACGTTCATGCCGGATTCGGAACCCGCGAGGAACTTCAGCTTGCCGGAGGTACGTCGGATGGTGAAAAGCTCCAGATGGAGGCCGAAGTCCTCCCGTCCGGGGATCCCGAACGGGGCCTGGTGCCAGGCCGAGATGTACGGGGTCGGCGGCTCTCCGGGGCCGAAGATCCGGTCGAATCGCCTCAAGAGTTCCAGATAAACCTGTGGGAACTCCGTGCGTGCGGCCTCGTCGAGCTCCCGCAGGTCGGGGACGCGGCGGCGCGGGTGCAGATGGACCTCGTACGGCCAGTGGGCGGCGTACGGGACGAAGGCGACCCAGTGCTCGGCGTCGATGACGATCCGAGAGCCGTCCTTCTCCTCGCGGGCCACCACGTCGTCGAAGAGATTGCCGCCGGTCTCGGCGCGGTGGGCGGCCATCGAACGGAACATCAGCTCGGTGCGCGGGGTGACGAAGGGGTACGCGTAGATCTGCCCGTGCGGGTGGCCGAGCGTGACGCCGATCTCGGCGCCCCGGTTCTCGAAGCAGAACACCTGCTTGACCTGCGGGAGTTCGGCCAGCTCGGTGGTGCGGTCGGTCCAGGCCGAGAGGACCAGGGCGGCCTGCTCGTCGGTGAGGTCGGCGAACGACGCGTCGTGGTCGGAGGTGAAGCAGACGACCTCGCAGCGGCCGGAGTCGCCGGCCAGCGAGGGGAAGCGGTTCTCGAAGACGGCGACGTCGTAGTCGGCCTCGGGAATCTCGCTCTGCCGGCCGTCCCGCGAGGGGCAGAGCGGGCACTCGTCGGCCGGCGGGTGGTAGATGCGGCCCTGGCGGTGCGAGGCGATGGCGACGCTGTCGCCGAGGAACGGATCGCGACGGATCTCGGACGAGGTCGAGACCGGGTCCAGGGGGCGCCGGTCGACGGCGTCGCGGACGATGTCGTCGCGACTGTCGTAGTAGAGCAGCTCCCGGCCGTCGGCGAGCGTCGTAACCGTCTTCTTCACCAGGCTCCTCCAAACATAAACAAACACAATGAACCACAAGTCAACAACGACGTCAATGAGTGGTCCACGCCCGGCGGCCTGGCACGGCCCCGGTGCATGGTGTTCGTCATGTCTGCGGGAACGAGCCACGGCTCAGCGCTTCGGCTGCCGCCCCGCCTGTCCCGTCTGTCCCGCCTGTCCCGGCTGACCTGGCTGACCCGGCGGCCCCGACCGGCCCGCCCGTCCCAACTGACCTGCCTGTCCCGGCAGCCCCTGGAGCCCCGGTAGCCCTGACAGCCCCGGCTATCCCGCCTGTCCCGGCAGCCCAGGCAGCCCCGGCGGGTCGGTCGGTGCCGCGCGGTCCAGCAGCCCCGTGCGGGCCGCGAGCGCCGCGGCCTCCAGCCGGGAGCCGACGCCCAGCTTCATCAGCACCCGCTGCACATGCGTGCGCGCGGTGCTGGGCGCGATCCGCATCCCGGCCGCGATCAGCCGGGTGTCCTCGCCCTCGGCGACCCGCACCAGGACCTCGATCTCGCGCGGGGTGAGTACCTGCAGCAGCCGCTGCCCCTCGTCGTCCGGCGCGGCGGCGGGATTGAGGAGTTCGGCGAAGGCGCCCCAAAGGAGCTGCGGCGCCACCGCCGCCTCTCCGGCCCGCGCCTTGACCATCGCCCGCTCGACGCCCTCCATGCGCTCGTCGTGGCGGACGTACCCCGCGGCCCCCGCCGCGAAGGCCGCCGCGATCCCGCGCGGGCTGGGCACCGGTCCGAGCACCACGACGGCCACCTGCGGGCGCTCGCGCCGGATCCGTACGATCGGGTCGAAGGCGCCGGGCTCGGCCGGGGCCGCGGTGCCGAACAGGCAGACGTCCGGGGCCCTGCTGACCACCAGCTCCGCCGCCCCCGACGTCGGTGCGGCGGCCGCCAGGACCCGGTGGCCCCGCAGTTTCAGCGCCGAGGCGAGTGCCTCGGCGAGCAGTCTGTGATCATCGACCACCATGAGCCGCACGCCCATCGAGCACACCCCCGTTGCACCGGCACACCGGGCCCCCCGGCCTTCCTGACCCGGCAAGCTACACGCTTGTTCGACGCCACGGGCGTCTTACCGGCCAAAAGGAGCCGGAACGCCGGATCGGCGTGTGTTCGGGACCGGTTGATGGTGCGTCATGTCCGACTGGTCGCCGTTGTGATCGGCCCGCCGACCGTTACGGATCACTTCCACAGGGCCCCGGTGGGCCCGGCCCCGAACGTGCGCGGGGGTGGTGCCCGTTGCCCGGACACCACCCCCGCCTGCGTGCGGCCTGCTGTTACGGCCTGCCGAAGCTGACCACCAGTCGCCGGCTCGCGTCCAGCGAACCGCTCGGCTTGCTGACCATCGTGCTGGACAGGTACAGGTGCCCGTCGCTGTAGCGGAACTCGGAGTAGTCCGGCGTGAAGCTGGTCTCCGCGTCCCGGATCGACTTGTCGCTCGGGTTCTCCATCAGCACCGTCTGCTTGAACGTGGCGCCGTCGATGGAGACGACCTGGCCGCCCTTGTCGTACGGGGGCACCCGGTAGGCGATGATGTTGCCGCCGTCCATGCGGATCGGGAACATCGTGTAGCGGTCGCCCGCGTCGGCCCTGTCGCTGGTCGGCTTGCCGGTGGTGAGGTCGAAGGAGACGATCTCGTTGGTGTCGCCGTACTCGCCGGTGCCCTCGTGGTCCTCGGTCGGCACGTAGATGCGGTTGTTGCCGACGGCCAGCTGGCTGCAGCTCTCGACCTCGGTGGAGGCGCAGCGCGCGGCGTACTTCTCGGCGTCCGCCGCGATCCGGGTGAGCAGCTTGCCGGTGGAGGCGTCGATCGAGAAGAAGTCCGAGATGCCACTGCCGTCACCGGCGGTGTCGCCGACGTCGGCAGCGACGACCAGGGGCTTGGTGGAGACGATGCTCGCGTAGTCGACACCGGGCGGCATCTTGAACGAGGAGATCGGAGCCCCGGTGGTGGGGTTCAGCGCCTGGATGACGAGCTGCGGGTCGTCGTAAGAACCGCACTTGCGGACCACCGCGAGCGCTTCGCCGCCGCCGTACCCCTTGTCGTAGCAGCCGTCGGTGGTGGCCTTGGGCTTCCAGCGCTCGGCGCCGGTGTTGAGGTCGAAGGCGGCGCCGCCCTCGGTTCCGCCCGCGGCGACCGTGGTGCCGCTGAGCGTGACCTCGTCGAACCTGACCTCCGCGTCACCGCTGGTCGCGGCGGTCACCGACTTGCTCCACATCAGCTTGCCGGTGGCGAGGTCGAGCGCGCCGACCTGGTTGCACGGCGGGTACTTGGTCGCCTTGGTCGGCTTGCTCTGCTGGAAGGCGATCGCGGTCTTGAAGTCCTTGGACATGTGCCGGGACGCGGCGCAGACCTGGCCCGCCAGCGGGATCGACCAGAGCTTGGTGCCCTTGACCTGGTCGTAGGCGACGATCTCGTTCAGGCCGGTCTTCACGTACGCCTTGTCGGTCAGCCAGGAGCCGTCGACCTTGGTGACATCGGTGACCTTGGGCAGCGGCAGCTGGAAGGCGACCTTGGACTTGGGGTCCGCGGGCACCTTCTCCTTGCCGGCGCCGTCGACGGCGTTGCCGCCGCCCTGGCCGCCCTTGCCCTCGGTGGTGGTGCCACCGGACCGGGACGCCTCCTCCTTCTTCCCGTCGTCACCGCCGGAGGAGTACCAGATGCCGCCGGCCACGATCAGCACCACGGCCACCGAGGCGGCGACGATGATCTGCATCTGGGTGCTGAACTTCTTGCCGCCGTTCCCGTCCTGCTGGGGCGGCTGCGGCTGCTGCATCGGGGTGGTCGGGTAGCCGTACCCCTGCTGCGGCGGCTGGCCGGGCGGCATGCCCTGGGGGAATCCGTAGCCCTGCTGCGGCTGTCCGGGCACCGGCGCCTGCGGGTATCCGTATCCGGACTGCGTGGGCTGGCCCTGCGGGTAGCCGTAGCCGGGCTGCGGCGGCTGGGCCTGCGGGTAGCCGTAGCCGGGGCCCGGCTGCTGCGGGGCGCCGGCTACGGC
>NZ_JBCEWQ010000130.1:0-25978 GCF_038448545.1 Streptomyces sp. CLV115 | reverse complement strand
CCCCCCAACCCCCACGCACCGCAGTCGGCCGCCGATGCCAATTGGCCGCCTCCGCCCCCGCCCGCCGTGCCCGCGTACGCCTCCCACGGTGCGGGTGCCGGCGGCCCGGTCTGGGGCGAGCCTCAGCCGTACGCCCCCGAAGCGCCGCGCAGACGCGGCATGGGCGGCCTCGTGGCGGCGGTGGCGGCCGCGGCGCTGATCGCCGGCGGCATCGGCGGCGGCATCGGCTACTGGGCGGCCGATCGCAACGGCTCCGGCTCGACCACGGTCTCGGCGTCGGCCAACCCGCAGGACCTCAAGCGCGACCCCGGTACGGTCGCGGGCGTGGCGTCCAGGGCGCTGCCCAGCGTGGTCACCATCGACGCGCAGGGCGGCGACGGCGAGGGCGGCACGGGCACCGGCTTCGTGTACGACAAGGAAGGCCACATCCTCACCAACAACCACGTGGTGGCCTCCGCGGCGGACAGCGGTCAGCTCACGGCGACGTTCTCCAACGGCAAGAAGTACGGCGCCGAGGTGGTCGGCCGGGCGGAGGGCTACGACGTCGCCGTGCTGAAGCTGAAGAACCCGCCGTCGGGGCTCGCCCCGCTGTCCCTCGGCAACTCGGACCAGGTCGCGGTCGGTGATTCCACGATCGCGATCGGCGCCCCGTTCGGCCTGTCCAACACGGTCACCACGGGCATCATCAGCGCGAAGAACCGCCCGGTCGCCTCCGGTGACGGCTCCAGCGGCAGCAGCTCGTACATGAGCGCGCTGCAGACCGACGCCTCGATCAACCCGGGCAACTCCGGCGGCCCGCTGCTCGATGCGCGCGGTGCGGTCATCGGCATCAACTCCGCGATCCAGTCGACCGGCAGCAGCGTCGGTCAGACCCAGGCGGGCTCCATCGGCCTCGGCTTCGCGATCCCGATCAACCAGGCGACGAACGTCGCCCAGCAGCTGATCAAGACCGGTAAGCCGGTCTACCCGGTGATCGGTGCCACGGTCGCCATGGACGAGAAGTCCGGCGGCGCGATCATCTCCGACCGGGGGGTGGGCGGTACGGAGGCAGTGTCGAAGGACGGCCCCGCGGACCGGGCCGGCCTCAAGGCGGGCGATGTCATCACGAAGTTCAACGACACCCCGATCGACAGCGGCCCGACCCTGATCGGCGAGATCTGGACCCACAAGCCCGGCGACCGGGTGACGCTGACCTACACGCGCGACGGCAGGACGGACACGGCCGAGGTCACCCTCGGCGAGCGCAACGGCGACAGCTGACCGGGGGCGGCCCTGCGCCGCACCACCCTCCGGGGCGGCGGTCCGTCGGCCGTCGGCACCGGCAGCAGGTACCGGACGCCGGTACCTGCTGAGGCACGTACACCCGGATTCAATGAGCCGGTACGCTGTAGGCGCTCCGTCGCAGGTGGCCGGAGCAGGGGTGGGTTGCCCGAGCGGCCTAAGGGAACGGTCTTGAAAACCGTCGTGGCAGCGATGTCACCGTGGGTTCAAATCCCACACCCACCGCAGTGGTTGAGAGCCTCCGACCAGCAACATCGGTCGGAGGCTCTCCTGTTCCGGTGCGGCTGTCCACCGGGCCGGCCGGGTCGCCATCGGTGCTTCTGGTCCAGTCGGTTCACCCCGGTGGTGCTCCTGGGGTGCTTCTGGGCGCTTCCGAGGCGACTCCTGGAGGCCGTGTGCGGCCGTCGCCGAGTGATCGCCCGCCCGGGCCCGCAACCGAACCGGCCTCGGCCCGGCACCGGAGAGGCAGGCCTTGCACGGGAACCCGACCGGCGAGGGGTGCCTTGCACGGCAACCGGCACCGGCGAGACGTGCCTCGCAGGGCAGTTGGGCCTCGGTGCCTCGGCAAAACGTGACCTACGGGTCTGAAACCGGCCACGGACGGTTCCGGACGGAGTGCGGGAGTTCGCGGGCCGTGGGGGCCGGAGGACGTTTATCCGCGGGATGTTCGCTGATCAGGGGCGTAGTGGCGGTGGCGGGGGCAAACGATCGGGCGGCACGGGTGGTTACCAGCCAATTATGTGCCCGGCACTGGCCGAGAGTGAAGATTTTTGTCGCATGATGTGCCACCACACAGCGCTGCGTACTACTAGATTGTCAAAGCACCACGGGACTGATCATGGTCTGCCCGTCATCGTTCATCAGCTGTCATTTGGCAGCAAGTCACCACGTAGAACCCTGGTGAACACCATGTCCAGGCAGGCTTTCGGTCCGTTCCACCGCGCACGGCCGGGCTGACAGTGCTGGACGGTCGGGACGTTCGCAGTAGTACCTGACCTGATCCGGTTGTCCGGAGATCCCCACGTCCCCGGCCGAGAGTATGAGGCACGTTCTGTGAAGGTTCGTACGAGGCGGTCGGCCACCCTGCTCTCCGGGGGAGTGGCGGTGGTGCTGTTGCTGACGGGTTGCGGCTCCGAGGACCAGATCTGGCCGTTCGAGAGCAAGGACACGATGGTCGTCGGCATGTCCGACGACATCCTGGCGACCGATCCGGCCGCGGGGTACGACCCCGGCTCCTGGCTGTTGTTCAACAACGTCTTCCAGTCGCTGCTGAGTTTCCCGCCCGGGGGTTCCATCCCGGTGCCGGAGGCCGCCGAGGAGTGCGGCTTCTCCGACGGCAGCAGGACCTACACCTGCACGCTGCGCGACGGGCTGAAGTTCAGCAACGGCAACAGCCTCACCTCGGCGGACGTCAAGTACTCCTTCGACCGGGCGATCAAGATCAACGACCCGGCGGGCCCCGCACCGCTGCTGTCCACCATCTCGTCGATCAGGACCCCGGACGACAAGACCGTCATATTCCGCCTCAAGGTGCCGGACGCGACATTCCCGAGCAAGATCGCATCGGGTGCCGGCTCCATCGTGGACCGCCGGGTCTACCCCAAGGACAGTCTGCTCGAAGGCGGCAAGACGGTCGGTTCCGGTCCTTACAAGCTGGACTCCATAGACAAGTCGAAAGCCGTCTTCTCGGTCTATTCCGGCTATCACGGAACCGCCGAGGTGAAGAACTCCGGCGTGACGATGAAGCTCTTCCAGGGGAACCAGCAGGCGCTCAAGACGGCTCTGGAGAAGGACGAGGTCGACATCGCGTATCGCGGCCTCACCGCCAAGACGATCGCCGCGCTCGACACTTCGCCCTCCGCGGAGAAGGACGGCCTCGACGTCGTCCAGGGCAGCAGCGCGGAAGTCCAGCACATGGTCTTCAACGTCAAGGACCCGGTGGTCGGCAAGCTCGCCGTACGCAAGGCCATCGCCTATCTCGTGGACCGTTACGCCCTGGTCAGCGAGGTCTACCAGTCCACGGCGACACCGCTCTACTCGATCGTCCCGGTCGGCGTCACCGGACACGGCAACTCCTTCTTCAACACGTACGGCGACAGCCCGCAGCCGCAGAAGGCGAAGGACATCCTGAGGGAGTCCGGCATCACCGACAAGGTGAAGCTCACCCTCTGGTCCACGCCGAGCCGTTACGGACCGGCCACCGACGACGAACTGCAGACCATCGCCGATCAGCTGAACAAGAGCGGGCTGTTCGAGGCCGGGATGAAGTCCGTCCCGTTCGACCAGTACGAAAAGGGCATCGCGGACGGAAAGTTCGGCATCTACGTCAAGGGCTGGGTGCCCGACTATCCCGACCCCGACAACTTCACCCAGCCGTTCTTCGGCGACGGAAATGTCCTGTCGAACAATTACGAGAACAGCGACATAACCAAGCGGATCATCCCGCAGACCTCGTCCATGACCGACCGCGCGAGCACCCGGTCGTCGTTCATCAAGCTCCAGGACATCGTGGCGCGTCAGCTGCCGCTCCTGCCGCTCTGGCAGGGGAAGCAGTACGCGGTCGCCAACGAGAACGTCCGGGGCCTGCAGAACTGTCTGGACACGTCCACCGTCTTCCGGTTCTGGGAGCTCAGCACCGCGCCCTGATGCCGGATCGGGCGGGCCGGCACCGGATCGGGCGGGCCGGCACCGAACAGTACGGGCCGGCACCGAACAGGGCGGGTCAGTACCCGAACAGGCGGGCCGCGGACGCGATCGTGGCGCGGGCCTCGCGTTCGGTGAGGCCGGTACGGACGGCGGCCCGGGTGAGGGCGTCCGCCAGGGCGTCGCCGTACCCGTCCTCGTAGGCGCGGCAGGCCGCCCAGAAGAGCCGTGTGTTGCGCCGGCCCTCGCGTGCCGCGAGGACGAAGCGGACCAGCCCCCGCCCCCGGTCCGGGTCCTCCGTGCTGTGCCGACGGCGCGCCGGGGGTGTGAGCAGGCGCAGCAGCGCGCGGGGGCAGGGCGCCGGAGGCAGCCCGGCGGTGCCGGGGGCGAGCCGGTAGCGGCCGTGCCGGGTGACCGAGCCGGGGCCCACCAGATAGCCGCCGGTGCCCCGGATGTCGATGCCGGGGGCGAGGCGGCTCGCGGAGTTCGGTACGGGGACGCCGGGCGGGCCGGTCAGCCAGAGGTGCCGTCCGCCGCTCGGGGTGAGGACCGTGACGGTCGGCGGGATCGTGAACAGGTGGTGCAGGGCCAGCCGGCGCAGCGATACGGCGGAGTCGCCGTTGCCCGTGGGGTCGACGTCCAGGTCGATGCCGATGAGGTGGTGCGGCGGCCGGCCGCAGGCGATGCCGTAGCCGGTGGCCCAGGGAGCGGCGGCGAAGAGGGCCCGTACGGCCACGGGGTCCGTGGTGGCGTCGTGGACGCCGTGCCCGGGAAGGCCGCACGCGCCCCGGCAGGGCGGCCGGCGGTCGTCGTTCCGGTGCGGGGAGGGCAGCGCGGGGAGCTTGCGGGCGGTCAGCGGGATGACGGGGAGCCCGCGCTCGGCGGCGGAGAGCGCATGGGCGAGGGCCAGGGTGGCGGTCTGCCGGTCGGTGATGGCCATGACTCTATTTTCGTTCAGGTGTTCGAAAAGAGGAAGGGGGCGTGGCTGCGGCGGGGCGGCCGCCGAAACGCTCCTTCTCCTGGGGGGTGCGGGGCCGGGTGTCCCGGCGGCCGCCCCTTGGTGCCCCGGCGGGGCGCAGGCGGTGGTGAGCTGGGGTTTTTGGGGCGCACAAGGGTTTATCGGCGCTTCCTCACGCCTGCGGGGGAATCGGGCCGCATGGGTGGTTCGCCGGGGATCCGGTGGGCAACTCTGGTGTCGCGACGTCGTGACCAACACCGGGGCGGTCGGCCAACCGCCTCGGAAGAAGCCGTACTTCCGTTCATGGAGGAATTGACATGGCAAGCATCCGTACCGCTCGTGCCCTCGCCGCTGTTGCCGCCCTGCCCCTTGCCGCAGCGCTCTTCGGCGGTGTGGCCCAGGCCGACAGCGGCTCGTTCGCGAACGACGGATCGAACGCGGCCGTCGCGACGGTCGTCGGCAGCGGTGTCGGCGGCAACAACTCCGGCAACTCGTCCACGTCCCAGCAGCAGGCCGTCGGCGCCGGGGCGTCGAACCAGAGCAATTCCGCGCAGGTGAACGGCTCCGGATTCACCGTGGTCGACCAGGACAACGACAACGTCGCGGTGAACTTCACCAACCTCTGGTGAGCCGTGGCCGGTCACGGGCCGGTCGGGGGGCCGGGTCAGGGCCGGCAGGGCATGCGGCGGTCCGCGTGAGGGTGCTCCGGCACCTTCGCGCGGGCCGTTCCGCGTTGTGCGGCAGAGGCGGGCCAGGGACGTCGGTGACCTTGACAGCGGACATGGATCTGACGGACAGTCAGAAACCCTGATCCGTGAGCCCCGTGTCCGGGAGGCAGCCCGCCGTGCACCTCGCCCAGACGGAACGCCAGCAGCAGCTGCGCGCCGAACTACGCACGTACTTCCGCGAGGTGATGCCCGGGAGGGACGCCGGCACCGCCCCGGGGGCCGAGGACCCGGACGGGCAGCGGCGGGTGCTGCGCAGGATCGGCGCCGACGGGATGCTCGGACTGGGCTGGCCGGTCGAGTACGGCGGCCAGGGGCGCGGCGCCGACGAGCAGTTCGTCTTCTTCGACGAGGCGTACCGGGCGGGGGCGCCCGTCTCGATGGTCACCCTCAACACCGTCGGCCCGACGCTGATGAAGTACGGGACCGATGAGCAGAAGGCGTACTTCCTGCCCAGGATCCTCAGCGGCGACCTCGTCTTCGCCATCGGCTACAGCGAGCCGGAGGCCGGTACGGACCTCGCCTCGATGCGCACCAGGGCGGTGCGGGACCGCGGTGACACCGTCGGCCCCGACGGCGGCCACTGGGTGATCGACGGGCAGAAGATCTTCACCAGCAACGCCCAGAACGCGGACTGGATCTGGCTCGCCTGCCGTACGGATCCCGAAGCGCCCAAGCATCAGGGCATCTCGATCGTCCTCGTCCCGACCGACTCCCCCGGCTTCTCCTGGACGCCGATCGAGACGGTGGGCGGGCTCACCACGACGGCCACCTACTACGACGGGATCCGGGTGCCCGCCACCAACCTGGTGGGTCCGGAGCACGGCGGCTGGGGGCTCATCACCAACCAGCTGAACCATGAGCGGGTGGCCCTCGCCGCGATCGGGATGCAGGCCGAGGACTTCTACCGGGCGGCCCTCGCCCACGCCCGTACCCCCGACCCCGTGACGGGCGGGCGCCCGGCCGACGAGCCGTGGGTACGCGGCCGGCTGGCCGAGGCGTACGCCCGGCTCGCGGCGACGCGCCTGCTCAACTGGCGTCTGGTGGGCGAGGTCGGGGCGGGTTCACCGGCCCCGGGCGAGGCGAGCGGCGTGAAGTTCGCGGGGACCGAGAGCGCCGTCGAGGTGTACCGGATGTGCCAGGAGATCACCGGCGAGGCGGGCATGGTGCGGGGCGGTTCGCCCGGCGCCTTCGGGGACGGGGAGCTGGAGCGGATGAACCGGGCGGCGCAGATCAACACCTTCGGGGGCGGGGTGAGCGAGGTGCAGCGGGAGATCGTCGCGACGATGCGGCTCGGCATGAAGCGGGCCCGGCGGTGACGGCCGGGACGGCGGCGTCCGGGGGCCCGGACGAGCTGTACGGGCGGCTCAAGGAGTTCGAGGGCCGGCCGGCCGCGACCGCGGGCACCGGCAAGGACCCGGTCAACGAACCGATGATCAGGCACTGGTGCGAGGCGATGGGCGACACCGACCCCGCGTACCGAGGTCCGGACGCGATCGCTCCGCCGACGATGCTCCAGGCGTGGACGATGGGCGGGCTGTCGGGGCACACCGACCGCTCCGCCGCGTACGAGGAACTCTTCGGCCTGCTCGACAAAGCGGGATACACCTCGGTGGTCGCGACCGACTGCGAGCAGGAGTACCTGCGGCCGCTGCGGCCCGGGGACCTGATCACCTTCGACGCGGTCATCGAATCGGTCTCGGAACGCAAGACCACCAAGCTCGGTACGGGCTATTTCGTCACCACGCGCATGGACGTCCGGACGGACGGCGAACCCGCCGGGACGCACCGCTTCCGGATCCTCAAGTACACCCCGGCGGCGAAGCGGGCGGCCCGCGGCGGCGGCCGGAGAACGCGCCCGAGGCCGGTGGTCAACCGGGACAACGCCGGGTTCTGGCAGGGCGTCGCCGAGCACCGGCTGCTGATCCAGCGGTGCACCGGGTGCGGCACCCTGCGCTTCCCCTGGCTGCCCGGCTGCAACGCGTGCGGCGGCCAGGAGTGGGACACGGTCGGGGCGAGCGGCGAGGGCACCGTCTTCAGCCATGTGGTGATGCACCACCCGCCCTTCCCCGCCTTCGCCACCGACGGGGCGGGCGGACCGTACGCGGTGGCGCTGATCGAGCTGGCCGAAGGGGTGCGGATGGTCGCCAATGTCATCGGGGTGCCGTACGACAAGGTGCGGCCGGGAATGCCGGTGCGGCTGGAATTCCTGCGTACGGACCCCGATCTGGAGCTTCCGGTCTTCCGGGGAGGCGAGGGCTGAGATGGATTTCGCACCCACCGAGGAGCAGGGCGCGGCACAGGGGCTCGCGGCGCGGATCTTCGGCGATCTGTCGACCCCGGAGCGGCTGGCCGTGGCCGGCACGGGGACGGACGCCGAGCTGTGGAAGGAGCTCTGCGCTGCCGGGCTGACCGCGGCCGTCGAGGAGACCGGGCTGCTCGGCCTGGTGCTCCTGCTGGAGGAGCAGGGCCGCACGACGGCCCAGGTGCCGTTCGCGGCGAGCTGTGTGTACGGGCTGCTGGCGGTGGCCCGGCACGGCACGGACGAACAGCGGGAACGGCTGCTGCCCGCGCTGAGGGACGGCACGGCCGTCGCCACCGGGGCCTTCCCGGCACGCGGCGGGATCCGGGCGGACGGTAGGGACACCGACGGCACCGGGCGGCTGAGCGGCAGCGTGCCGTACGTGCCGTGGCTGCGGGACGCCGGCCTCGTCCTCGTACCGGACCGGGAGGCGCGGCTGTGGATCGTACGGACCGGTGATCCCGGTGTGCTGACCGAGCCGGTGGAGACCACGGCGCCCTGGTCGGCGGCGCGGCTCGTCCTGGACGGGGCGTCCGGGGAGCGGCTCGGCGGCGCCGGGGCGTACGAGGCGGTGCTGGCGGCGGCCCGTACGGCGTTCGCCGGACTGCAGGCCGGGGTGTGCGCCGGTTCACTGGCCCGCGCCGTCGCGCATGTGAACACCCGGGAGCAGTTCGGGCGCCCGCTCTCCACCAAGCAGGGGGTGCTGCTGCGCGCCGCCGACGCACACATGGACACCGAGGCGATCCGGGTCACCGCGTACGAGGCGGCCTGGCGGTACGACACGGGACTGCCGTACGGGCAGCAGGCACTGACCGCCGCCTGGTGGGCCTCGGAGGCCGGGAAACGGGTGGTGCACGCCGGGCAGCATCTGCACGGCGGCACGGGCGCGGACCTCGACCACCCGGTGCACCGCCACTTCCTCTGGGGGCGGCAGCTCGACGCCTATCTGGGCTGCGGCGGCGAAGTGCTTCAGGAACTCGGCGACTCGCTGGTGAAGGAGGGCACGGAGTGAAAGTGAGGGCCGGTGACGAGCTGGCGCCGCTGGAGATCGCGGTGACCCGCACCCTGATCGTGGCGGGCGCGATCGCCTCCCGCGACTACCAGGACGTGCACCACGACGCGGAGCTGGCCCGGGAGAAGGGATCCCCGGACATCTTCATGAACATCCTGACCACCAACGGCCTGGTCGGCAGGTACGTCACCGACCGGCTGGGCCCCTCGGCCGTGCTCCGCCGGGTCGCCATCAGGCTGGGCGCGCCCAACTACCCCGGGGACACCATGGTGCTGAGCGGCACGGTCACCGCCGTCGCGGACGACGGGACCGCCGAGGTGGCCGTCGTCGGCTCCAACGGCCTCGGCAGGCATGTCACCGGCACGGTGACCGTCGGCGTACCGCAGGGGGCGGCATGAGTGTGCGCAGGGCCGATTCGCTCGGCGGCAGGGCGGCGGTCGTGGGGATCGGCGCGACCGAGTTCTCCAAGGACTCCGGGCGCAGCGAGCTGAAGCTGGCCGTCGAGGCGGTGCGGGCCGCCCTCGACGACGCCGGGCTGACCCCCGCCGACGTGGACGGGCTCGTCACCTTCACCATGGACACCAGCCCGGAGATCACCGTCGCCCAGGCGGCCGGGATCGGTGAGCTGTCGTTCTTCTCCCGCATCCATTACGGCGGCGGGGCGGCCTGCGCCACCGTCCAGCAGGCGGCGATGGCCGTGGCGAGCGGGGTGGCCGACGTAGTGGTCTGCTACCGCGCGTTCAACGAGCGCTCGGGGCGCAGATTCGGCTCCGGCGTGCAGCAGCGTGAGCCCACCGCGGAAGGCGCGGCACTCGGCTGGAACCTGCCCTTCGGGCTGCTCACCCCGGCCTCCTGGGTCGCCATGGCCGCCCAGCGCTATCTGCACGCCCACGGGCTGACGCCGGACGTCTTCGGCCATGTCGCGGTGACCGACCGCCGCCATGCCGCCCGGAACCCGGCGGCGTACTTCTACGGGAAGCCGATCACCCTGGCCGACCACGCCGCGTCGCGGTGGATCGTCGAACCGCTGCGGCTGCTCGACTGCTGCCAGGAGACCGACGGCGGGCAGGCGATCGTCGTCACCAGCGCCGAACGGGCCCGGGACCTGCGGCGGCCGCCCGCCGTGATCACGGCGGCCGCGCAGGGGGCCGGCCGGGCGCAGGAGCAGATGACGAGCTTCTACCGCGACGACCTGACCGGCCTGCCGGAGATGGGAGTGGTCGCCCGGCAGCTCTGGCGCAGCTCGGGCCTGACCCCCTCCGACATCGACGTGGGGATCCTCTACGACCACTTCACCCCCTTCGTCCTGATGCAGCTGGAGGAGTTCGGCTTCTGCGCGCCGGGGGAGGCGGCCGGCTTCGTCGCGGCGGACGCGCTGCCGCTGAACACGCACGGGGGCCAGCTGGGGGAGGCGTATCTGCACGGCATGAACGGCATCGCGGAGGCGGTCCGGCAGATCCGCGGCTCGTCGGTGAACCAGGTGCCCGGGGCGGCCCGGACCCTGGTCACGGCGGGTACCGGCGTGCCCACCTCGGGGCTGATCCTCGGCACGGACGACTGACCGCGCCCCGGCCCCCGCGCGGCGTCCGCGGCATCGGGGGACGCCCCTGAGCCCGCCCCTGCAAGGTGTCCGCGGCGGGCGCGGGCTCAGGGGACGCCCCTGAGCCCCGGACACTACGACTCCACCTACAGGAGGTGGAGCAGGCACCACCCCTACACCCTGAGGCGGACGCGCTTTCGGGACCTGGGGCCGATCCCCCGGAGCAGTGCCCGCTTCTAGCGTGGAGCCATGACCACGCCAGTCTGCACGGGCAGCTCCGGGGGAGCCGCCGGCACCGGACACGCGCCGCACACGCCGTACCCGGTACACACGTCGCACACCTCGCACGCCGCCGGGCACGGCTCACACGGCCTGCAGGCACCGCACGCCCCGCGGGCCGCACGCGCCGCGTACGCCGCGCGGACGCCGTACGCCCCGTACGCCCCCTACCCATCGTTCTCCTCGTTCGTCCGCGCGAGAGGCCCCGTGCTGCTGCGGGCCGCGCGCTCGCTCACCGCCAATCCGAGCGATGCCGAGGACCTGCTGCAGACCGCGCTCACCAAGACGTACGTCGCCTGGGAGCGGATCGAGGACCACCGGGCGCTCGACGGCTATGTCCGCCGGGCCCTGCTGAACACCCGGACCTCGCAGTGGCGCAAACGCAAGGTCGACGAGTTCGCCTGCGACGAGCTGCCCGAGCAGGAGGCCGTCCCGGCCCCCGACCCGGCCGAACAGCAGTCGCTGCACGACGCGATGTGGCGGGCCGTGCTGAAGCTGCCGGACCGGCAGCGGGCGATGGTGGTCCTGCGCTACTACGAGGACCTGAGCGAAGCCCAGACGGCCGAGGTGCTCGGGGTCTCCGTCGGCACCGTGAAGAGCGCGGTCTCGCGGGCGCTCGGCAAGCTCAGGGAGGACCCGGAGCTGGCTCCGGTGCGCTGACCCGGGGATGGCGGCGCACCGGCGACCGCGCCGGATTTTGCCGAACGACACCGATTCGTACTCTCGGAGCTAGTGACATACCAAGCGGTATGTGGGCAGAATCAAGCCAATCTACTGCCGCGTAGCGCCCACCGGGAGGACGCCGTGCTGAGCACCATGCAGGACGTACCGCTGACTGTCACCCGCATCCTGAACCATGGGATGACCATTCACGGGAAGGCACAGGTCACGACCTGGACCGGCGAACCCGAGCCGCAGCGGCGCAGCTTCGCCGAGATAGGCCGGCGCGCGACGCGGCTCGCGAACGCGCTGCGCGACGAGCTCGGTGTGGTCGCGGACCAGCGGGTGAGCACCCTCATGTGGAACAACGCCGAGCATGTCGAGGCGTATCTCGCGGTCCCCTCGATGGGTGCGGTGCTCCACACGCTCAACCTCCGGCTCCCGGCCGAGCAGCTGGTCTGGATCGTCGCCCACGCCGACGACAAGGTCGTCATCGTCAACGGCTCCCTGCTGCCGATGCTCGCGCCGCTCCTCCCCCAGCTGCCCTCGATCGAGCACGTGGTCGTCACGGGCCCCGGCGACCGCTCGCTCCTGGCCGGGGCGGCGCCGCGGGTGCACGACTACGAGGAGCTGATCGCCGGCCGCCCCACCCACTACGACTGGCCCGAGCTGGACGAACGCCAGGCCGCCGTCATGTGCTACACCTCCGGCACCACCGGCGAACCCAAGGGCGTCGTCTACTCCCACCGCTCCATCTACCTGCACTCCATGCAGGTCAACATGGCCGAATCGATGTCCCTGACCGACCACGACACCACGCTGGTGGTCGTCCCTCAGTTCCATGTGAACGCCTGGGGGCTGCCGCACGCGGCGTTCATGTCCGGCGTCAGCATGCTCATGCCGGACCGGTTCCTGCAGCCCGCCCCGCTCGCCGAGATGATCGAGCGCGTGCGGCCGACCCACGCCGCCGCCGTCCCCACCATCTGGCAGGCACTGCTCGCCGAGGTCACCGCCAACCCGCGCGACCTCAGCTCCATGGCCCGCGTCATCATCGGCGGCGCCGCCTGTCCGCCCTCCCTCATGGCGGCCTACGACAAGCTCGGCGTCCGCCTCTGCCATGCCTGGGGCATGACGGAGACCTCGCCGCTCGGCACCATCGCCCAGCCGCCCGCCGGACTGACCGAGGAGGAGAGCTGGCCCTACCGCACCACCCAGGGCCGCTTCTCGGCCGGAGTGGAGGCACGGCTGGTCGGCCCCGGCGGCGAGCACCTGCCGTGGGACAACGAGTCGGCCGGTGAGCTGGAGGTGCGCGGCCCCTGGATCGCCGGGTCCTACTACGGAGGCAGGGACGGCGAGACCCTGCGCCCCGAGGACAAGTTCAGTGAGGACGGCTGGCTGAAGACCGGTGATGTCGGTGTGATCAGCGAGGACGGCTTCCTCACGCTCACCGACCGGGCCAAGGACGTCATCAAGTCCGGCGGCGAATGGATCTCCAGCGTCGCACTGGAGAACGTTTTGATGGGGCACCCGGACGTGGCCGAGGCGGCGGTCGTCGCCGTCCCGGACGAGAAGTGGGGCGAGCGCCCGCTGGCGACCGTGGTCCTCAGGGACGGCGCGAGCGCCGACTACGAGTCGCTGAAGGACTTCCTCGCCACGTCCGGCATCGCCAAGTGGCAGCTGCCGGAGCGCTGGACGGTCATCGCGGCCGTGCCGAAGACCAGCGTCGGCAAGTTCGACAAGAAGGTGATCCGCAGGCAGTACGCGGAGGGCGAGCTGGACATCACCCGGCTCTGAGCCGAGGGCCGCGGACCTGACGAGGGCGGTACGGGAGCCTCCCGTACCGCCCTCGTCAGCCACCGGTGTCTCAGTTCGTACCGATCTTCGCCAGCAGGTCGACGATGCGTGCCTGGACCTCTTCGCTCGTGGACCGCTCGGCCAGGAAGAGCACGGTCTCGCCCGAGCTGAGCTTCGGCAGCTTTGGCCCGTGCATGTCGGCGGAGGTGTAGACGACCAGCGGGGTCCGGTTCAACTGACCGTTGGCGCGCAGCCAGTCGACGATGCCGGCCCGGCGGCGGCGCACCTGCATCAGGTCCATCACCACGAGGTTGGGCCGCATCCGGGTGGCGAGCGACACCGCCTCGCTGTCCGTGGCGGCCCGCGCCACCTGCATGCCCCGGCGCTCCAGGGTCTCCGTCAGCGCCAGCGCGATCTCCTCGTGCTCCTCGATCAGCAGCACCCGGGGCGGATGCTGTTCGCTGTCGCGCGGGGCGAGCGCCTTGAGGAGCACGGCGGGGTCGGCGCCGTACGCCGCCTCCCGCGAGGCCTGCCCCAGGCCCGCGGTCACCAGAACCGGGACCTCGGCCGCCACCGCCGCCTGACGCAGCGACTGGAGGGCCTTGCGGGTGATCGGACCGGTCAGCGGATCGACGAACAGCGCGGCGGGGAACGCCGCGATCTGGGCGTCGACCTCCTCGCGCGAGTGCACGATCACCGGCCGGTAGCCGCGGTCGCTCAGCGCCTGCTGGGTGGAGACATCGGGCGCGGGCCAGACGAGCAGCCGGCGCGGGTTGTCCAGCGGCTCCGGGGGCAGCTCGTCGTCGACGGGCTGCGGCAAGGGGCGGTTGGCGACCTCGACCGCGCCGCCGGGACCGTCCAGCGGCTCCGGCCCCTCGGCGCCCTCGTCGGGCGCCCCTATCGCGTACGAACGCCCCTCGGCCTCCGGCGCGGAACGCAACGGGCCCTGCGCGGGGACGGACGGGGCCGACGCCGACGCGGCGGCCTGCGGGGTGCGCTCGCCCTCGGGCGGCGCGGCGAGCTTGCGGCGCCGTCCGGCACCGCCGAGCGTCTGGTTCTGCTGGTGCGCGATGTGCTGGGCGAACGGCACACCCTGCCCGAGCGTCCGCACACTGAACGCGCGCCCCTGCGTCGAGTCCGACGACCCGCCGGGCATCGGAGCCTCCGCGGGCAGCGGCTGACTACGCGCGTCCGCCAGGGGCGCGATGCTCCGCGCAGGTCCTTCCGCGCTCTCCGGGCCCTCCGCGCTCTCCGCCGGGTCTGCCGCGGCGGTCGCGACCGCCGCGGTGCCCGTGGCGTGCGTGGTCTGCCCGGCCGCGAGCGGCTCCGCGCCCTCGGCGGGCAGGTCTTCGGCCTGCTGCGGGACCTCGGGGTGGCGGGCCCGGCGACGGCCGGTCGGGACGGGATGAGGCTGGGGCGGGGTGTGGTCGTCGCCCGGCGCGACGCGCACGGAGTCGTGGCCACCCGGCAGCGAGGCGTCGGCGTCCGCGGCCGGGGCCGCCGGGGACCGGTCGGCATCCGCGGGCGGCAGCGCGAACGCGGTACGGGGCCCTGCGGACTCGGCCTGGGCGGCCCGCTCCTGGGTGGCCGCCAGCGCCCGCCGGGCCCGCCGCCCGGACGGCTGGGACGCCTGCGCCGGTACCGGCGAGGCGCCGGCCGGGCCGGAATCCGGGGCCTGGGCCGGTGCAGGAACCTGAGCCGCGTCCGGATCCGAGGCGGAGGCGGGCAGCGCCAGCTGGTTCTGCCCCTGGTTCCGGCTCTCGGCACCCTGACGCGCGCGGTGTCCGCCCGCAGGCACCGGCACGCCCTGCGGCGGCACGGTCGGGCCGAGCTGCGGCCGGCCGCCGCCGCCCTGCGCGCCCTCCGCCGCCGTCACCACGGAACCTTCGGACGGCGCGGACGGGTCGGCCGGTGCCGAGGCCGCAGGAAGCGCCAACGCCTGCCCGGCACCCTGCTCGAACGGCTCGGGAGACCCGGGAGATTCGGCGGCCTGAGCCCCCCCGGGCTCCGGCTGCCCCGCACCGGTCTCGGCCGGGCTCGGCCGGCCCCGCCTGCGCCCCGAACCCTCGCTGCGCGCGCTCTCCGCGATCTGGGCCGCGTCCGGCACCACGGGCTCACGGCGCGCCCGCCGCCGCCCGGTCGGTTCGGCCGCCGCCGTGTCGCCGTCGGCCCCGGAACCGCCCACCGGGCTCTCCAGGAACGCGTCCGTGGACGCCCGCCGCGCGCGTCGCCGCCCGCCGCCCGGCTGCTGCCCGGTCTCCGGCCCGCCCGGGCCGGCCACCGGTTCGGCCTCCGGCTCCGGCGCGGGCGCCGTCATCGTCCCCGCGCCGGCCCCCAACGGCACTTCGAGCACATACGCGCTGCCGCTCATCCCCGGCACCTCGTGCGTCTGGAGCACACCGCCGTGCGCCCGCACGATCCCGCGCACGATCGGCTCGTGCACCGGGTCTCCCCCGGCGAACGGTCCGCGCACCTCGATCCGTACGACCTCACCGCGCTGCGCCGCCGCGACGACGACCGTGGAGTCGACGTACCCGCCGCCGGGCACCACCCGGGCCTTGCCGGTGGAGTCGACCCCGGCCACATCCGCGACCAGGTGGGCGAGCGCGGTCACCAGCCGGGCCGCGTCCACCTCGGCCTCGATCGGCGGCGCGTGCACGGCGAACTGGGCGCGCCCGGGACCGATCAGCTCGACGGAGGCGTCGATACCGGCCGTCACGACCGAGTCGAGCAGCACATTCGTCTTGACCAGCTTCTCGGAGCCGGCGTCCAGGCGCTGATAGCCGAGGACGTTGTCGACGAGGGTGGTCATCCGGGCGTAGCCCGCGGCCAGATGATGCAGGATCTGGTTGGCCTCGGGCCACAACTGCCCCGCCGGGTCGGCGGCGAGCGTCGAGAGTTCGCCGCGCAGCTCCTCCAGCGGGCCGCGCAGCGATTCGCCGAGCACGGCGGTGAGCTGGGTGTGCCGGTCGGTCAGCGCGGTCAGCCGGTCGGCCTGCGCCTCCAGCTCGGCCGCGTACCGCTCGGTCCGGTCGGCCAGCTCCGAGCTGTGCCGCTCCGTCAGCTCGGCGACCTCGGCGGTGTGGCTGTCGGTCAGTTCGGCGAGCTCGGCCCGGTGCTGCGCGCCGAGCTCCTCGTACGGCCTGCGGTCGGTGAACGTCATGACGGCGCCGACCAGCTGGTCGCCGTCCCGGACCGGCGCGGTGGTCAGATCGACCGGCACCTGTGCGCCGCTCTTGGACCACAGGACCTGGCCGCGCACCCGGTGCTTGCGCCCGGACCTGAGGGTGTCGGCGAGCGGCGACTCCTCGTACGGGAACGGCTCGCCCTCCGCCCGCGAGTGCAGGATCAGCGGATGCAGCTCCTGGCCGCCCAGGTCGCTGGCGCGGAAGCCGAGGATCTGCGCGGCGGCGGGGTTGACCAGGACGACCCGGCCGTCGGTGTCCGTGCCGACGACACCCTCGGCCGCGGCCCGCAGGATCATCTCGGTCTGCCGCTGCGAACGGGCCAGTTCGGCCTCGGTGTCCACGGTGCCCGACAGGTCCCGCACGACGAGCATCAGCAGTTCGTCGCCCGTGTAGCCGCCGCTGTAGGTGCTCTGGAAGTCGTTGTACGCGGCCTGCCCGTCCTCCAGGCTGGCGCTGGTGACCTCGACCGGGTACTCGGTGCCGTCGGTGCGCCGGGCGGTCATCCGGGTCGGCTTCGTACGGCTGCGGTCGCCGGAGATGTCGGCCCGGCGCATCGAGCCCGGGATCAGCTTGGAGTCGAACTCCGGCAGCAGGTCCAGCAGCCCGCGCCCGACGAGCGCGGTGCCCGGCGTCTCGAACATTTCCAGCGCGATGGTGTTGGCGTTGACGACCGTGCCGTTGCAGTTGACGAGCAGCAGCCCGTCGGGGAGTGCATCGAGTATGGCTGCGAGGCGAGCAGCGCCTCGGGATGGCCTGCTGCTCACGACGACGCTTCCTCCCTGGTTACCGCACCTTGCCGACAGCGGGCCCCATCTTGCCCCTCGGGCCGCGGGCTGTCACTGGAGGAGTCTAAAGGCAGCGAAGGGGCGAGGGGCTGCGGATGAGGGGGAGCTCTCACCAAGGTTCTGTGCATACGGTGTACGACTCCGCCCCGTCTTTGCCTCGTCATGTGTCGTCGACGCGCCCGGCCGGGGCGCGATCCCCTGCTCACGGGGTATGCCCGGTCCGCGGGACGCAGCCCGGTCACCGGGCCCCGGGCCGGGCCGGTCACCGGACGTTGGGGAGCACCGGGATCAGATTGTTCCAGCGGGAGATCTCGCAGCCGTTGGTCCGGCCGAAGGACGAGTCGATGTGCCGCCCCCGCCAGGTCCCGGTGACCCGGGCGGTGGCCGGCCCCCCGGACTGCAGGGTGCACAGCGTGTCCGCGGGCACCGGGGCGAACGGGTCCTTGCCCCCGTCCGCCGACTCGTCCAGCCGGCCGCACGCCTGCTCCGCCACCGGGTGACTGCCGCCCGCCGGCGCGCACCGCAGCTCGAAGCTCCCCTCGGCCGCGGAGTCCTCCGTACCCGAGACGGTGATCGTCAGCCGGGTGCGGGCGTCGTCCTGGAGCACGGGCAGCGGCAGGGGCAGCGGGAGGGGGCCGGTGGCCGCGGCCGGGGCGACGGCGGACAGCGCGGCGAGGGAGGCGACGGCGGTGAGGGCGAGGCGGCGCAACATTGCGGGCTCCTGTGCTCGTGCACTGCGGCGGAAGTGCCGGTGCGGACGGACGGAAGGACAGGAGGCGGCGCCTCCGACATCACTAACGCTCCGCACGCCACGGCGTTGCGCAATCGCAGGCGCTTTGCCCTCGTGCCCGACTGCCTAGTACCGTAGGCATCGATTGGTGACGCACCGCTCAGTTGTGTCATCATCTGCACACACCACTCGCGCTCGCGCGGGGTGTGCATGGAGGCGTCGCCTAGTCCGGTCTATGGCGCCGCACTGCTAATGCGGTTTGGGTCTTAAAGCCCATCGAGGGTTCAAATCCCTCCGCCTCCGCTCTCCGACCAGGGAGTTCAGCCGATTTCGGCTGAACTCCCTGAGTCGTTTCCGGAGCCGTTGCGGCGACCGGCGGCAGCCCCCGGCTACTTCCGGGTGGCGCAGGGGTCGCAGCAGGAGGGGGCCGGCTCGACGCAGATGGTGACGGCGTCGGTGTTGTTCCCGGTGTCGGGATCCTTTTCGTTGGCGGTGGCCGTGGCGGTGTTCACGACGGATCCGGTCCGGGTGGCCTTGGCCCGCAGCACGAGGGTGGCCCCGGAGCCGTCTGCCAGGATGCCCACGGCCCACCGCCCGGTGGCCGGGTCGTAGCTCCCGGGGCCGTCGGCGGACAGGAGGACGAGACCGTCCGGGAGCCGGTCGGTGACGGTGACGCCGGTGGCCCGGTTCGGGCCGGCGTTGTGGACGGTGACGCGGTAGGTCACGGTCTGGCCGACGGTGACGGTGGTCGCGTCGGCTGCCTTGACCACGGCCAGGTCGGCGGCCGGATTGACCTGTGTGACCTGCTCGTTGGAGGTGGCCGTCAGCGGCTCCGGGGTGTCGCCGAGGAGGTTCTCGTAGGAGGCGGTGGCGGTGTTCCTGAGCTGCCGGCCGCCGGCCGCCCGGTCGATGGTGACCCGGTACTCGGCGGTGGATCCCCCGGGCAGGGTCTCGGTATTGGGCAGGCTGCCGCCTGCCGCGGTGGCGGTGTTGCCGAGGGCGAAGACGACCTTGTCGCCCTCGGCGTCGTAGTACGCCTGGTCGTCGTCCCGCGCGTCGGTCTTCGGCCCGGCGTTCGGACCGTCGACGATGCGCAGGGAACCGGGCAGATACGTCGTGCCCGGCGGGATGACGTCGGTCAGAACGAGGTTCTCGGCCGCGCCGCCGCCCTCGTTCCTGGCGTTGACGCGGTAGGTGATGACGTCGCCCACCTCCAGCGGCCCCGTGGGAGCGGCGGTCTTGGTGAGCACCACGTAGGGGGCGGTGCCGAAGAAGATGCCGTCCAGGAAGTTGCCGATGCTCTGGTTGCCGCCGGCGGCGGAGACCGACCGGAAGGCGAACCGCGTCCGTGTCTGCCCGTCCGGAACGATGTAGGTGCCGGTGTAGTGGCCCCAGGCGGTGGTGCCGTCGGTGAAGCGTCTCTGCTGGACCGTGGCGCCCGGCGCGCCGATGTCCAGGGCCATGGTGTCGTCCCCCTGGCGACCACGGTGGTACAGCCGCCAGTACAGCTTCGTGCCGGGTGTGGTGGGCAGGTCCTGGTAGAGCGTGGAGACCTGATTGGCGTTGAGCTCGGCGAACTGGGTGCCGTCGGCCGCCGGTACTCCGTTGAAGCCCGTGCGCCACAGCTCGATCCTGTGGTCGGTGGCGGTGGTGAGCCAGCCCGGGACCCGCTTGGGCGCCTGTGTCTGCGAGGAGTCCGGCAGGATCTCCACACCGGAGACGACGGGTTGTTCGAAACTGCCGTTGGCCAGGGTGACCCGGAGCGGAGCAGGAGGTGTGGACACGGTTCTTCCCCTCAAGTCGTCGCTGCTGGAACGCACCGCCCTCCGGCCGCACGACTGCGCGCCGCGACCGGGCCGGTGCACCCAGTAGCGCAATGCATCCGGGTGATCGCGTAAAGCGAAGGACGGGACGGTTCGGCCAACCCCGCGCGGCAGGTTTGCGGACCCCGCTCGCGGCCGGCTCCCGCCGCTCCGCTCACCGCGCCGCCACCACCGCGTCACGTCCGTCGCACCCGCCACGCGATTCCCTGCCGCCCGCCCCGTCATGGCCGGAAGCCCGCGCTGCGCCCGGTGCGCCCATCCCTGTTCGGGGTGAATCGGTCACCGACGGAGTTGACGCTTCCGGAGCTACGGCGGCGACCGCGTGAACGTCCGTGGAGAGGGGCGCCGCCGACACGTGCCCCGGCGCCCGGTCCGCCGGCGCGCGACCACCGGCCACATGCGGACCCACCTCGTCCGCCGCCCGCTGCGCGGGGATGCGGCGCCCCGCTCGCGCAACCGCCGATCACGGTGTTTCCGCAGGCCAGGGCAGGTGGGGCTAATGGATTTCGCGCTACGGCGCAGGTCATGTAATGTTGTTCTCGCAACGCCGACCGGGGAGAAAAAAACCGGGAAGCACAAGCACTCGTAGCTTAACGGATAGAGCATCTGACTACGGATCAGAAGGTTGCAGGTTCGAATCCTGCCGAGTGCACAGCAGGCCAGAGGCCCCCAGGAGAAATCCCGGGGGCCTCTGCCGTTGCCCGTACAGCAGCGAAGTACAGCAACCGTGTCAGCCGGTGCCACCCATTGCGTCGGACAGCTTGCCGATCGCGTTGCGTACTTCTTCCTCGCTCGCCTCGGCGTAGACCTCCATCGTCATTGCGATCTGTGAATGGCGGAGGATGCGCTGTGCCACCTTCGGATGGACCTTGAGCGCGACCAGGAGTGAACTGCACGTGTGCCGCGTGTTCCGCAGCGGGATCACTCGGAGGCCGGCGCGACGGGCGCGGAGGGCGAACATCCGGGTGAGGTTTCCCGGCTCGATCGGGGTGCCGTACTTGGTCGTGAAGACCAGGCCGTGAGCGTCCTGCCAGAGGTCGCCCGCGGCCTTCCGATCCCCGATCTGCTGAGCACGGCGCATCCGAAGCGCCTTGAGGCAGAGCGCCGGCAGCGGCAGAAAGTCGTCGGAGTCCTCCGTCTTGGTCTCACGGTGGAGGATCTGTCGCCCAGCCCGCTGGATCTGGTGATCCACGTACAGTTCACCGGTCTCGAAGTCGATGGACTTCCACGTCAGCCCCAGCACCTCACCCCGCCGCAGGCCAAGCGTCAGCACGAGGACCCAGGCCGCGAAGAGGTGGTCATCACGAGCAGCTGCATCAGCGAGGAAGTGGCCGGCCTCTGTGACGGACCAGGGCTTGATTCGGCGGCGGCGCGGCTTGGGCACCTTCACCAGTGAGGCGACGTTCTTGCCGATCTCCTCTTCCGCTACCGCATGGGTCAGCGCAGCCCGCAGAGCATCCCTGGACGCTTGGATCACCCGGCGGGACGGGTACGACTCGCAGCAGTCCCCGACCGCGCAACACTTCCGACGAGTAGTTGTTCTCTTGGCGTCCTTGCCCTGTGCACAGCACTGGCAGACAGTTCCCAACTTGGTTAGCCACTCGCGCACATCCCGCACAGTTAGCTTGTCCAGGCGCTTCGCACCGAGGTACGGGGTGATGTAGAGCCGCACATAGCCCTCGTACGAGACGTACGACAGTGGGGCGAGGTTGGGCTTCACGATTGAGTCGAGCCAGTACGTCAGGAAGGCAGTGAGGGTCCGGTGCCGAGTGGCCACGGGACCTTTCTTCGCTTCGGCGTGAAGCTTGATCCACTTGTCGTGGACCTCGTCGCGGGTCTTGCCGTAGGCGTACTTCCTGGCCCGCTTGCCTTCCGGCTTGGTGACCCAGGCGTAGGCCGCGTAGCCGTTCTTGTACGGGTAGATGGACCCTTCGCCGTTACCGCGCTTGCCAGTCATGCCGCCCGCCCTTCAGCATTGGCGGCGACGCTCTGGATGTACTCGTCCACCCAGACCGGAAGGATGCGGCGGTTGCGGCCGACCTTGACCGAGCGGATCTCTCCGGTGAGCACGAGCATCTTCGTCTTGGAGAGCCCGAAGCCGAGCATCTCCGCCACCTCGGCAGTGGTGTGCCACTTCCGCTCGATCACGGTGGTAGCCATCAGCATTCCTCCCCTTCCAGGGCTTGCAGTTCGGCGCGGTGTTCGCGGGCGGTGTCGCGGTTGTGTTGGATGTCGCGGTGGATGTTGGCGGCGAGCCAGGATTCGCCGGGGGTGTGGCCGTGGCCGGCATAGGTCCAGTGGGCGAGGGTGAGGGTGGTTGCCTCGGGGTGGTCGTCCGGGTCGGGCAGGCCGAGGGCGGCGCGCTGCTGCTGAGCGCGGTAGTCGGCGCGGACCTGCCGGAGGGCTCCGAGGGTGGTGGAGTAGGCGCGGGATTTGGTGGAGAAGTGACCGCGGAAACCGAGCATGTGGGCCCAGTCGCGGAGCTTGCGGTCCGGGTACGCGTGGTGGAGGTCCAAGCACGCTTCGATCAGCCGCCGGGGGTGGTCCGGGACGTCGAGGAGGATCAGGGCTTCCTTGTTGCCGATGCGGTGGTCGACGGTGCCGGTGGTCTCGGCGGCTTTGGTGGCGTACTTGGCGACGTAGGAGGCGACGGCCTGTTCGGTGAGGTCTTCTCCGTTACCGAAGGCCTTGATGGGCTGGACGTCGAGTTGTGTGCCCCAGCGCAGCACCCACCCGGTGGGGAAGCCGGCTTCCTCGTTCGCGGGGATGCTGAGCTCGACTCGGTTGGCGGCGGCGCGGATCGAGTCTTCGAGGAGGTCGAGGGTGGCCCAGGCCGGGGGCGGGGAATCCGGGCCGTCGGGTCCGTCGAAGCGGATCACGGCGTGGAAGTGGACCGCTCCGCGCTTTTGGTACTCGGCGACCTTGCCGAAGGAGAGGCGGGATTGTTCGCGGGCGGCTCTCTGAGTGAGGCCGGCACGCTTGGCGATTTCGCGGCGGAGGTAGATCGTGAAGTAGCGCCACAGGTCGGAGGCGTGGTTGTTCCAGAGCACGGCGCCGGCGTAGTCGTACGTGTTCGGGTCGAGGGCGGTGCCGAGTTCGGGGGCGTTGTCGGGATGCGAGGTGCCGCAGCGGCAGGGTCGGTTTCCGGGGCGGTTGTGGACGGGGCCGAAGGACGGGGCGGTGAGGGTGGCGAAGACCCGCGGGTGGTGCCGGATGGTGTGCGGAGTGCCCTTGGCCGGGTCGCCGGTGAGTCCTGCGCGGATGAGGTGGTAGGTGTCGCCGGCGTAGGTCCAGGCGCAGGCGGGGCAGCGGGAGGCACGGCGGTTGCCGCAGGCGATCCGTAACCGGCCGCCGGGTTCGGTGTCGGTCGTGTAGTGGTGCAGGAGGGTGCCGGTTGCCCGGTCGGTGGTCTTGGTGGCGCCGGTGAGGTGGATGGGCTGTGCGCATCCTCCGGTGCGGCGGATCTGTTCTTCCCAGCGGTCGAAGGCAGTGGAGCCGGCCACCCTCAGCACATCGGTGAGGGTGGTCGGGTCCAGGCCCGCCGCGGTGGCGGTGTCGGTCATACGAGCACCTCTTGGCGGCAGGTGAGGAACGCTGTCCCGATCCACTGGGTGTAGGCCGGGGGGATCGCCTCGGTGAGTTCTTCGCGGACGTCGGTCCAGGTGATGCCCATGGCCTGCTGCATCTCGGGGACGGTGGCTTTGCCGCCGCCGTTGCCGTACGGGGCGACGTAGGGACCTTCCCGGTAGATGCCGTGACGGTGGCCGCGCACGTAGCCCCGGTGACGCGGGTGGGCCGGTTGCACGGTGGCCCAGCGGCCGAGCTCGAAGTTGCGGTGTCGCAGCACGCCGAGGCCGAACATCTCCCCGCACAGGGTGAGGTCCTTACGGATCGCGGCGCGGCCGTTGGGCTGCTCGATCACATACGGCAGGCCGGAGGTGTCGAGGAGTTCGCGCGTGGGCCCGACGAGGTCGACGTGTTCGCCGCCCCATCCCCGGGAGGCGTTGGTACCGACCGTGAGGGTGTTCTTGGCCTGGCAGGGCGGGGAGACGTGCACGAGCGTGTACCGGGAGATGTCGCCGGTGGCGATCAGGTGGGCCAGGTATTCGAGGGCGTCACCGTGGTGGTAGGCGAAGGGATAGTTCGGACGCTCGGTCATGTCGCAGCCGTCGGCCTCGAACCCCGCCCGGTGGTAGCCCATGGCGGCGCCGCCGGCGCAGGAGAACAGGTCGAGGACGCGCAGCCCGGTGCGCGGGGTGGCGGTCACTGGTCGTTCTCCTGCGGGGTGTGGGCGTCGATCCACTCTTCGGCGCAGACCTTGTGGACGGGCTTGCCGCGGTCGGAGCGCAGCGGGGTGGGCTTGTCGCACAGGACACAGGGCTTGTCGCCGGTGGGGTCGAAGTGCTTCTTGTCGCTCCAGTCGAGGAGGGCCACGGCGATCACGCCCCGACGCGGGTGTAGGCGCGGGCGGGGGTGGTGTGGCCGGTGCTGTGGCAGGCGGGGCAGTCGGCGGTGATGGTGCGGCGCTCACCGGTGGGGGTGGTCTGGCCGGTGGTGATGGCGACGGTGGGGAAGCCGTCGCAGTGGGCGCAGATCGGCCGGGGCAGGGTTTGCTGGGGCATGATGGGGTTCCCTTTCGGGTCTGTTGGATCTGGAGGGTGTTGAGGTGCCCGGGGCGGCGGAAACTTGGCCGTTGAGGCCGCCCCGGGGGCTGTTAAGGGCGCGGGGTGTTGTTGCGCCGGCCGCGTCCCTTGACCGCGTACATCGCGGAGTCGGCGGCGGACAGTGCGTCGGTGAGGGTGCGTACGGGCAGGTCGGCCAGGTGGCAGATACCGACCGAGGCAGCAACCGGGATGGACAGTCCGCGGTAGGTGACCGGGCGGTGCAGCGCATCGTGCAGTGCAGCAGTGCCGGGGGTGTGGGCCGGGTCGGTGATGATGGCGGCGAACTCGTCGCCCCCGAGGCGGGCCGTGATGCCGTGCCCGGACGTCCAGGCTGCGAGCCGTGCGGCGGTGGCCGTGATGACCGCGTCGCCGGCGGGGTGGCCGTGGGTGTCGTTGATGGCCTTGAAGTCGTCCAGGTCGACGAGCAGGGCCAGGGCTCGGGGCGAGCGGGTGGCGATGCGTTCGGCGCGGGTGGTCCATCCGGCTCGGGTGTGCAGGCCGGTGAGCGGGTCACGTCGAGCCGTGGACAGGCGGTGGGCGAGCAGACTGCCGTGCAGAGCCCAGCCGAACGCGGGTAAGGCCGCAGCAATGATGGGCAGGTCCATGACAATCACTTGTCCTTGTGTGTGCTGCTGAGCAGGGAACGCAGGACGACGGCGCAGATCGCGACGGACACGGCGGTGACGGCGACCGCGAGGAGCATCGAGACCAGGACCGCGCCGACGACGAGGACCACGGCGGTCCCGCCGGCGACCGTGGCGATCAGGGCGCCGGGGGTGAGCTGCACGCCGGGCCGGGAAGCCGGCACGGGCGCCGGGACCGGGGCGTGGGCGGGGGTGTGGTTGCAGTCGCAGGCCGGCAGGTGGGCCAGGGCGGTGAGCGGCTGGACAAGGGACGTGTCCGCGGTGGGGGCGGTGTCCGGGGCCGGGTACTTCGGGTTGAACATGTCTCGCTCCTTTCAGGGGTTGCAGCGGTGGGTGCGGGCGGCGAGTTCGGCGGCGGAGCGGTTGGTGTAGTCGGCGGAGAAGTTGCAACGGGGGGCGGTGCAGGCGGCGGTGTGCTTGGTGCGGCCACGGCCGTCGTAGTGGGTGCCGACCTGGACGGGGCCGATGCGGATCACGTCGGTGAAGCGGTTCGGGCGCGCCATGGCGATCAGTCCTCCTGGCCGGCGAAGTCGTCGGCGTGGTCGCTGAGCCACTGACGGATTTCGGGGTGTTCGTCGTCGGTGGCCTGGTTGATCGCGGCCTCTCCCAGCTTCATGCCGTCAACGAGCCGGTTGTTGCGGGTGAGTTCGGCGGAGCGTTCGAGTGCGGCGCGGGTGGACGGTCGCATGTGAGGTCTCCTGTCAGGCGAGTTGGGCGGTGATGGCGTCGGCGAGCGGGCCGGGGACGCCGAGGCGGGCACGCAGGGTGCCGGGGTCGATCCGGTTGCCGGTCGTGGCGTGATGGCTGTCCGCGATCTTCCGGGCGTGGTCGAGCAGGGCCGGGGGAACAGCCATGGCCGGAGCCGGAGCCGGGGCCACTGCCGGGACCGGGGCAGGCTCGGGAACGGGCGGGAGTTCGGGGGAGGGGTCGGGCTCAGGCGCCCGTTCCAC
>NZ_JBCEWQ010000129.1:0-25987 GCF_038448545.1 Streptomyces sp. CLV115 | reverse complement strand
GCGGGGGGACGGTCCCGGGCTGCCCGGACCGGCTCGGCCGGCCGGGCAGCCGCGCGGCGACGAGTTCGGCGAGCAGCCGGGGCGTTCCCGTCTCGTCGAACAGCTCTCGCATCGTGATCTTGACGTGGTGCTCCTGCTCGATCTCCCGGAGCACATTGATCATGAGGAGCGAGTCCGCACCGAGATCGAAGAACGGGGTGTCGGCCGGGACCGAGGCGAGGTCCTCTCCGAAGGCTCCGGAGAGGAAACCGAGGATGCTGTCCAGCAGCGGTCCGGTCTCCGTCGCTTCTGTCGTCATGGTGCGTTCCTCTCTCGCCGGGGAAATGGGTCCGCGGGGCCCGGGTGGGGCCCCGACCCAGTGATGTCGGTGCTGGAATCGGTAGCCGGGCAGCGGGACGCGCCGCCCTCCGGTGCCGGCCAGGAACGTCTCCCAGCGGACCTCCGCTCCCGCGCAGTGCAGATCCGCCGCGGCGCCGAAGAGCGCCGTGAGTCCGGTGTTCCGGTGCAGGGAGGGAACCGCCCGCACCGCCGGCAGGGAGCGGCGGGCCAGGCTGCTGAGCGTGGTGTGCGGGCCGATCTCCAGGAGCACGCCGGGCCGTTCACCGGCGACGGCACGCAGCGAGGCGTCGTAGCGCACCGGCTCGCGGGCATGGCGGACCAGGTGCTCCGGGTCCGGCACCCAGCCGGGCTCCCGGGTCCGGCCGTCGAGAGAGCTGATGAAGCGGGTCCGTACCGGTGCGAAGGGAGTCCTCGCCAGTACCGCCGCGAACGCGTCCAGCATCGGCTCCGTGGCAGCGGTGTGGAAGGCCCGGTCCACCGCGAGGCGTTCGTACGGGGTGCCCCGGACGTCGAGCGCGGCGCACATCCGGTCCACCGCCGCGACGGGACCTGCCAGTACGTGGGAGCGTTCCCCGTTGGTCACGGCGAGCTCCAGGCCGGGGTGCGCGGCGGCGAGCTGCGCGGCGGACTCCCGTTCCAGCGCCACCGCCACCATGGCACCCGGCGCGCAGTGGTCCCGCATCAACCGGCCCCGGTGCGTGCTGAGTTCCAGGCCGTCCGCGAGCGACAGCGCGCCGGCCGCGAAGAGTGCCGCGTACTCACCGACGCTGTGGCCGGTCACCGCCCGGGGCGTGATGCCCGCCTCGTCCCACAGCCGTACCAGGGCGCACTGGAGGGCGAACAGGGCCGGCTGCGCGGTCGCGGTCGGCCAGCGGGCCCCGGGCGTGCCCGCCCCCTCGGTGAGGAGTCCGGCCAGCAACGGTTCACCGGTGAGACCGCGGTGCCGGGCCTCACAGGCGTCGAGGACCTCACGCACCACGGGAAACCGTCCGTACAGCGCCGCCGCCGCCCCGGGGCGCAGCGAACCCTGACCGGTGAACTGGAACACCACCCGGGCGCAGGCGTCCCCCGGCGGCACGGGGCCCGCGGCGGTCGCGAGCGGCGCGGGGGCGCGGAGCCAGGCGTCCAGGGCATCGGCCAGCGCGGACGGTGTGCCGGCCCGCACCGCGATCCGGTGCCGGCCGTGCGAGCGCCCGAGCGCGGCGGTCGTGACGAGATCCGCCAGGGGCAGGGCGGTCCGCCTGCGGAGCACGTCGCGCAGGGACCGTACGTTGTCCGCGAGGGCCTCCCGGCTCGTCGCGGAGACCAGAAGCACGTCCGGCGGGGCGGCGGTGGCGGAACGCGGCTCGGGTTCGGGGGCTTCTTCGAGGATCAGGTGGACGTTGGTGCCGCCGACCCCGAGCGAGGTGACACCCGCCCGCCGGGGGGTGCCGTTCTCGGGCCACTGGTGCGGGGCGCGGGGTGCGTAGAACGGGCTGTCCGCCAGCCCGAGCAGCGGATTGGGGTCGGCGAAGCCCGCGATCGGCGGGATCACACCGTGCTTGAGCACCAGCAGGGCCTTGACGAGACCGGCCAGTCCGGACGCCACGTCGAGGTGTCCGATATTGGCCTTGACGGCTCCGAGAGCGCAGTAGCCGGTCCGGTCCGTGTCCTGCCGGTACGCCGCTCCCGCACCTTCGAGCTCGATGGGATCGCCCTTGAGGGTGCCGGTGCCGTGGGTCTCCAGATACCCGATGGTGTCTGCCCGGACGCCCGCGTGGTCCAGCGCCCGGCGCACGGCCCGCTGCTGGCCCCGGGCACTGGGCGCCGCGAACGCCTGTTTGTCGGCGCCGTCGTTGCAGATGCCCCAGCCGCGGATGACGCCGTGCACGGTGTCGCCGTCCGCGAGCGCGCGGGCCAGCCGCTTCAGCACGACGGCCACGACACCGGTGCCGCCGACGGTCCCGTTCGCGGCCGCGTCGAACGCCCGCAGCCGGCCGCTCCTGGAGAGGATCGAGCCCTTGACGTAGTGGTAGCCGAGCACCTGCGGGACGTGTACGGCGCCGGCGCCGGCCAGCGCGATGTCGCATTCGTCCAGCAGCAGGGACTGGGCGGCCAGGTGCACACCCACCAGCGAACTGGAGCAGGCGGTCTGCACGTTGACGGCTGGGCCGGTGAGACCGAGCCGGTGGGCGACCCGGGTCGCGTTGAAGTCGGTGTAGTTGCCCACCAGGACCTGCATGCCGGCCAGCCAGTCGGCGATGTCCTCGTTCGGCAGGACGTTGTTGAGCAGATAGGACTGCATGCTGTACAGGTGGTAGCCGGTGCTGGCATAGACCCCGATCCGCCTGCCGTCCCGCTCGTCGGGGTAGCCGGCGTTCTCCAGGGCGTGCTGCGCGCACTCCAGGAACATCCGGTGCTGGGGGTCGGTCAGACGGGCCTCGCGGGCGCTCATCCCGAAGTGCCGGGCATCGAACCCGGCGATGTCGTCCAGGACGGCCGAGGCCCCGACGAAGTCGTCGCGCCGGTACAGCTCCTCGGGGACTCCCGCGGCCTTCAGCTCGTCCGTCGTGAAGCGGGTGAAGCGGTCCTCGCCGTTACGGATGATGCGCCACAGGTCCTCCGGGGTATCGGCCCCCGGCAGCCGGAAGGCCATCCCGACCACGGCGATGCGCGGGTCCTGCCCGCCCCCGCCCATCAGCCGCGCCCTTCACGAACGGGGGCGTCGCCGGTCTCACGTAATCGCCCGGGTCCGGCCGGGGAACGGCGCAGCACGAGCAGCGTCAGCAGGGCGAGGCACAGGACGATGGCGAGGCCGTGCAGGGAGGCGACCACCTGGAACGGGGAGAACGACTCCAGCAGCGATCCGCTGATCAGCATCCCCATCCCGAACCCGGCGTTCTCGGCCGAGGCGGAGAGCCCGAAGAGGCGCCCGCGCTGCTCGTCCGGGACCAGCTGGAGCCGTGACACGTAGACGACTTCGGTGACTCCGTCCGCCGCTCCGGCGAGGAGCGCGGTGGCGAGCGTCGGTACGGTGGGCAGCCCGCTGAACACGATGATGAACGCCCCCGACATGACACAGGCACCGACCGCGAAGGCCCGCTCGCCCAGGGTGTGTCCGGTCCGGCGGTTGTGCCGGGCCAGCACCTGCTGGGCGATGATGGTGCCGACCGCCCAGGTGGCCCAGAACTGGCTGATGAAGGTGGCCGGATGGTCGGGGTCCAGCAGGCTGGAGTAGACGGGCAGCGCGACATTGTGCGAGGAGGAACCCAGCCCGTCGACGGCCCGCACGGCGATCATCGCCATCAGCACCGGAGCCCCGGCCCACAGCAGCCGGACGGAACGGTGACCGGCGCCCGGCGCACCCCCGTCGGATCCCCCGGCCCCCTCGGACCGGGCCCTCGTACGGATCGGCAGCACCAGCAGCACCGACGCGGAGACCAGGAACGTGCCCGCGTCCAGGACGAACGCCGCCGTGTATCCCAGCTGCGCCACCACCACACCCGCCGAGGCGAAGCCCGCGATCATGGCGAGGGAGCGGCCGGTGACCAGCAGACTGTTGGCGCGGGTCCGGTGCTCGGCCCCCACGATCTCCGGGATGCTGCTGCGCAGGGCGACCTGCGAGAGCGTCGAGCAGCCCCCGGTGACCACGGCCAGGCAGTACAGCAGGGAGACCCGGCCGGCCTCCGGCGCCAGGAGCAGCACCAGCAGCGCCAGTGCCTGGCCGAGGTCGGCGCCGATGATCAGCCGCTTGCGGTCGCACGCCGAGACGAGGCGCCCGCTCACGAACCCCGCCCCCACGCTCGTCCCCAGCCGTACCGCCATGAAGAGCCCCGCGGCCAGGGCGCTCCCGGTGACGTCGTAGACGAAGACGTTCAGCACGACCATGTTCAGATAACTGCCGTACGCGGAAACGCCGTTGCCGAGTACGAGCAGCCGGAAATGCTTCATGCGCACCCTTTCGGAACCACGAGGGGGAGTAGGCACCCGATCGCCCGCCGCCTCAGCCTCATGCGCCGGGTCGGTCTCCCGACACCCCGTTCCCCTCGCGGAGTTCAGTGGTTGCGCATGCACCTGCCAATCCCGTCAAGCCTTGCCCGTCCATCACAGGCTTCACACCAGGCCGCTGATATTTCTGGGCCGCGATCGCCTGTTCGATCCGTGGGGGCGCGGGTGCCGAGGTCCGGCGCCGTTTTCCGGGGGGTGCGCGATGTCCCGTCGGCGAAATCCGGGTGAACCGGTTGTCGCGTTGGTCACGCGGTTGGTCGCGCGAGTGGTCTGCGCACGGCGAAGTGCCTGGCCGAAGGGGTGGGCACTGGGGCGACGACCGGGGCCGCCACCCCTGGCCCGAGAGAGTCGTAGGTGGCGTCTGACCAGGTGTCTTGTCGCCCTGGTGGAGGTTGTAGATTGCCGCCTGCATCGATCCTTATCTGGGTGTTACTGGCTGTTCCTGGCCGCTGTTGGCTACGCGTTGGCCACGGCGCCCAACCGTCGAGTCGACCCCTGCGGGGTTGTTGAGCCAGCGGTTGACAGCTCGCCAGTGAGGCAGCCTGCGTGGAGGTCAAGGAGTACGTGCTTCAGACGGAGACGTGGTGGGAGTCCAGTCGCAAGAGTGCAGATGGCTGATGGGCCGGGCGAGCTGGTCCCGGCCCCAGCAACTATCCCGTTGGACCTTCAGCCCTGCGGCGTATGTCTCTCTGAAAAAGGTCCGGCTGGAGATCGTCCAGATCCTCTCGACATGCTGGCCTTGACACCCATGCTCGCCCTGGCCGGCAAGCCTCGCCTCTGGGAACCCTGTCGCCACTGATTTCGCGTGTTCTCTGCGACCGCCCAGCTTGTCGCCACCTGTCGGCGTCGCATCCTCCGCCTGGTCCGCCGCTGGCCCTGGACCGGGGAGATAACAGACATCCTCGCACTGTTCGCACTTCTGCCGAACTTCGGCTGACCCGCAGCTCCCTACCCTTCGAGCACCACCACTCCCACCTGGAGCGGTGGAACCCGGCGCCCACCCGACGCGACGCTCGGGCTGCCGACCTGCCCGGGAGCAGCCGCCGAAAGCGAAACGGTCCACCGACTCAGTCGGCGGACCGTCAAGAAAGAGCGACGTTGTCCATCTGTGAGCGATGCGCAGCGTAGTACGGGATTTGGCCATCTAGCTGACGATTTACACGAAACCAAGACACCTGGAACAGCGTACTTCTAGAATCACACCTCACGGGGCGAGAGGAAGTAGTGCGTTGCTGTCGGCTGGCATGTTTCGAGGTATCACGGATCTGAGTGGGCGCCTGCTCGAGGTCTACAAGATGAAGCGGGATGGCACCTACTTCGATCAACAACATTTTGCGCATCTCTTGCGGGAGAACGAGGCGGCAGCTGCTGAGGTAAGAAATGCCGAACGCGAAGAGCGTGCCGCAGCTATTCGGGCAGAAGAAGCGAGCCGTAGTAATCGGTATGAGGTGGATCGGGACTGGCGGCAAGCGCAGATCAGCATTCAGGTTAAAACGGACCAGGACAAGATCGATCGAGATATCGAAAACTCACCCTACTCCTGCACCGCTCAGGAACTTCGGGAATGGGTTTGCGAGGCAACTAATGACGGGGCGCGTCCAGCCCTCCTAGTTGCTCCATTCTTTCACGATGAACTTAACAGGGAGGGGAACGACGGCGGCCCTCATGCTTTCAGGGTAGCGATTCGTCGGGCCTGGGTGAACTCTCAGTGGGCGGCCGATGTTGGCTCTATGGATGGCACGATGAAGAGGCCCTTGAGGCAGACCGATCTCGATGTTGCGCTCCTTCAAAAGGCTCTCAGCGACCTTCCAGTAATTCTTGTGTATGGAGATGTTCAAGCAGGTAAGAGGGTGTGGCCTAGTCTCACGGCTTGGAATATAGTGGATTCCGGAAATCGGTCTATTCAAGTAAATTTTCCACCCTTGGCACTTCCGCGAAATAGTGCGGATGAGGAGATTCAACGAACAAACCGACTCGCTTTTGAGGATGAGCTTGGATATTCAACTGCTCTCACCATTGGCCTGCTGGGTGAGTGGTTCCACCTGGCTAATTACGGTAGGTCGCCCTACATCCATAGGACGCTTCCAGACAACATGGGACTGGAACGGCGGGCTATGGCACTTGGATTGATTTCCGCCTACGAGGTTGCGATTCAGCGCAGGAGGGTCGAAGGAGCCGCTGGACGTATCGAGCAAGCAGTCTTGTGCAGGGACGCGCAATTTGCGGATGAGGCTAGAAATTTCGCTCTCAATGCATTGAATATCTGTGAAAGCTCCAACACCTCGGTCATTGACACATCCCAAGCTCGACTTCTCCTTGATGTCCTTACGGAAATAGGAGATCCGTCGCAAGTAGCCAGGGCATCCAGGATCCTAGAGGTGGTTTCTTATCGGTCAACTATGCGATCTTTGGGGTGGTGACGTTTCATGAAAAAACAGAAGGTCGCAGTTGCGGTGGACTTCGGCACTCATGGCACTGGGTACGCGTGGACGATCATTGATGCGGTTAGGAGTGGGAGTCAGCATCGAGAAATTCATCCGAGGATGCACTGGCCTTCGCATCCAATTCCATACCCGAAGAATCTAACTGCACTGCTTTTCGATGAGAGCGGCGATTTGCAGGCTTGGGGTTATGATGCCCGCCGGCGTTTTAACTCGCGATCTAAAGGTGACAAAAATCGCTATGTGAGCGCTTTCAAGATGTCTCTAGCACCAATGGCTGAGGGGGCATCGGATAGGCCAGAACTCCCATCCGAGTCGATTTCTTCGGATGACACAAAGAGGCTGGTTACTCTATATCTTGAGAAGATTTACGAAGAAGTTGTCGATGAGGTCAAGAGGAGCGGATTTTCGGAAGATGAAATCCGTTGGTGCATCACGGTTCCCGCTATTTGGGGTGACTATGAGAAGCAATTGATGCGCGAAGCTGCTGAAGCTGCGGGTTTACCGAGAGAGCCCAGACGTCTGTTGCTGGCTTACGAGCCTGAAGTGGCAGCCCATTATGCGCGGGTCTCCGGGGTGCGTACAGCAAAGCTTACCGGAAAGCGCGCTAGCCTCTTGTCTCCGGGATCGCGATTCGTGGTCGCGGATTGCGGAGGCGGGACCGTCGACATCACTGCTTATCGGGCAATATCGGGCGACAGCCTGGAGGAGATCGGTCGTGAGTGCGGAGGGAAATTTGGTTCCGAGTACATCAACCGTGCATTCGTTGAGAATATCCTCATGCCGCGTTTTGGGTCCTTTGAAGCATTTGAGCGGATCAGGGAACGGCAGCCCGCGGTAATTGTTGATCTGATCGATGAATGGGAAAGGGCAAAGCTTCACTTCGCCGTAGGGCAGATCGAAGAGATTAATATTCAGATCCCCTTGGCGCTCGATCGCTGCCTCGATGAAGGTGCTCGCGCTGCTCTGTCGAAAATTCAGGAAGGATTCACAGACGCCATTGTTGTATCCCCTGATGAAGCCTGCCAGGCATTCGAGACCGTCGTTCCAGGTGTTCTCGGTTTGGTTGATAAGCAGCTAGAGGAGATGAAACGGCAGAGACGAAACGCACCTGGCAAGGAGCTAGTTGTGCTTGTCGGAGGTTTCGGTAACTCTCCGTACCTTCGGCGCCGGCTTGAGGAGCACCTGGACGGACGCGCAGACGTGATTGTGCCGCCTGATCCTCAGGTGGCTGTTCTTTACGGAGCTGTCTATTTCGCCTGTAATCCACAAGTTCGGGCGCGGCGAGCTCGTCTCACGTACGGATGTAACACAAGCAATACGTTTCGCCCGCAACTTGATCCGGAAAAGTTCAGATTTGCTGGCCCTGACGGAGTAGATAGATGTAAAAATCGATTCTGCGTTTTTGTTACTGCAGGGCAGACGGTAAGGGTGGACGAGGTAGTGGAGCACTCACTATCGCCACTTTGGGACACCCAGAAAGAAATTCAGATTGATGTATATGGCACGCTGGGTGGCTATCCTCAGTATGTCACGGAAAGGGACTGCCAGAAGATAGGGAGTGTTACTGTCGACCTGTCCAGCGTGATGCACCTCGCTCATGTGAAACGTGGCATTAGCGTGATGATGCAGTTTGGAGAAACGGAGATTAGGGTAACCGCTACGCTCAAAGAGACCGGAGAGTCGGTGCAGGTTGACTTGGACTTCGTTCCACTGTCTTGAATGGATGGAAATTCTGTGGCTGATGCTACTGAGACCGAAGTTGACGAAGCTATCTCGGGTAGTGAAATAGATCATTCTGGATCGGATGGGCCTGATGGGGAGATCGAGCGAGGCGTTTTGGAACTTGAAAGCGAGGTGCGCTCGCTTCGAGAGGTGCTCCAGGAAGTGCAAGGCGAGTTAGCCAAGCTCCGGGCTTCGGTGGCGGATATGGATGCCCGAGTTGATGGCATTCAATCGCAGTGGACGCGTCACCGAGACGACCTCGATGATCTTCAGTCTGAAGGGCACCGTGTCCTGGCTGATAAATACATGGGATTTGTCGAGCAAGTGTTATTTGGGTTGGCGCGAAAGTCTTTGGCTCTGACTCCGCAAGAGGACTTTGGGGAATCCCTTTCTCGTTCAGTCCAGAGGCTCTGTCTTGAGCTTTTTGGCCGAGCGCAGCCTAGTGAGGCCCGTATTCGTCGTATCGTGAAGGCTAAGTCGAGTGACGCCTTGGCTGCGCATGTGAATAATGCCTTTAGGCAAGGCGTCGCTTTGCTGGGTGAAGCCCATTCAATGAAAGATAGGCCATTTTGGGACTTTGAGTTCCTTCAGGGTGGGCCGATGAACGCTGAACGCCAGCGGGTGTGGGGAAAGTCTGACCCGGAGGCGCCGGTTCTCTACGTTGTTTCGCCGGCGTATGTCGCCGGTGGAGTTAGATATTGCTTGCAACGAGTCGTCACAGCACAAGCCGCGTAGGGAGGAGCTGAAGGGGCGCCTGAGCTGCATGGCGCTGGGATCGTGCTGGGATGACCTCCTCGCGATCACCCTGACGCATGGCGGCCCGACCCGAGGTGAGCGGTCGGTCGACCACGGGGCCTTTTCCAACCTCAGGTTGAGGCGTGCTGAAGGACGACAGCCTTCACGATGTCGATGACCGGTTGGTGCTGCAGCGGAGCTTGCATAGCAGGCGCTGGTCCTTGCGGGTGGTCATGGCCTGCTCGTTGAGGCAGCGGATCCTGGCGTGACTGCTGTTGTGCAGGCGCATCCACCGCTTGAGCCGGCGGCCCCGAAAATGGCATGCGGACTGGTCCGCCAGCGCCTTGGCGCACCTTGTCCGGACAGCACTTTACGCCTGCCTCGGTGAGCGCGTTGATGATGCCGTGAGTGCGTGCGGCGGTCAGGTCAGAGGTGGACCCGGGCAGTGTTGGTGAGGCCCACAAGAGCCGTCCGAACGGATCGGTGAGGACCGGGACGTTCATGCCGTGGCGTTTGTGTTTTCCGGAGTAGTACGGGGTCTTGGCGGCGATCCGGTCGATCGGCAGCAGGGTGCCGTCCAGGATCACGAATGCCTTCGTCCGTACGGTCTTGATCGCCTCGCCAGGGTGGGGGCCAGGGCCGCCAGGACGTCGACGGCCTCGCGCATGTAGTGGTAGGCGGTTGCGGTGCCGATGCGGAAGCCGGCGGCGAGCTGGGCGTAAGTGTCGTCGTACTGTAGGTGGGCCAGGGTCAGCAGGGCCTGAGGCCCGACTGGCAGACGTCGCCGCCGAGTCCCGATCTTCCGTCGCTGAACCCCGAGACCGCCCCGCCAGGTACCGAAGGGTACGGCTGGACAGATCAATCGACGACGGGTAGGCAAGCATGAGAGGCTTGTGGCGGGCGTGGGTAATCTTGGCCGAGAACCCGTCTGCAGGAGCTTCATCATTGCGCAGGACCGTCCAACGCGTGGTCAGCACCGCAAGGTTGGAATGAGCTCATTCACTTCGGGTTCACCCTCCTCGGTGCTGGGACCGGCGAGCCGGACCGACCGCCTTCACGCAATGCCGCTGGCTGCGGCGGCCCCCCAGATGGGCGGTTGCGAGGTATCCGCTTGCACTGGGCTTCGTGCACGAGAAGGGCGCGGATAGTCTCCGGTCGCAGTCTGGGGTAGGTGCTCATCGCCATGGCGGCGAGCGCAGCCGCGTGGGCTGTAACTGCGCTCGTGGCGTTGGTCCGGGGCAGCTGACGCGCAGGGTCATGGTGGGTCGTTGCCACGCTCACTAGCTTGTGTGCGTCCAGGTCGCTGTCGTCAGGGGCGACGAGCATGTTGCCGCCCTCTAGGATGATGTCGGGCTTACGAGTTGGTGCGTGATAACGGGTGAGGCGTCGTGCGTGGGTGATGGCATGATCTGGCTGCGGCGATCATGGTCAATCGGACGGTCCTGGCGCATCGGCTGTTCACCGGAATCTCGCGGCGTCATCTGGCCTACCTGATCGAGGAGTTGGCTGCGCCGTGGCAAGCCGGTGTCGAAGGCCGCCACCATGCTGCACGAGGCGGGGCCAGGAAGCGGGCCGAGAGAGTCGATGCCCGCCACCAACTGGTCTTCGTCGACCGTCTGGTGGCCGCGGTGATCCACCTGCGACACGACCTCCCGCACTCGGTCCTGGGCCTGTTGTTCGGTGTTGACCGCTCCACCATCACCCGGGCCGTCCAGGAGATACGCGCGCTCCTGGCCCAACGGGGGTGCGCGGTCCCCGAGTGCCCGGACCTGCGTCTTCGGACCCTGGCGGATGTGTTCGCCTACGCCCAGGCCGAGGGCATCGAGCTGCGCCTGGACGCCACCGAGATCCAGGTCCGCAGACCGTCGGCCAGCCGCGGCGGACGACACGCGTTCGTCTCCGGTAAGAAGAAGCAGAACACGATGAAGGCCACCGTGATCGCCGACTACAAGGGGCCGCACACTATGGACCGACGCGCTGCGACCTGGACGCATGCATGACGCCACCGCCGTCCGCAACGAAGGCATCGCCGTTTGCTTCCAGCAGTTTCTCGGGGTGGAGTCTTCCTGGACAACGGTTACCTCGGTCTGAGACGTGATCACCCAGTCCAGGCGATCACCCCTCCGAGAAAGCCGCGGCCCGGAGCACTGCCCGGCAGAGTCGAGCAGTGGGAACGCGACCGCCACGGCCACTCGTCCGACCGCATCACAGTCGAACATGCCCTCGCCGATCACAAATGCTGGAATCAACTGACCCGCTGGACCCACCGCCGCGACTGCCTGCCCGACACCTACCGAGCCATCATCGGTCTCGTCTCCGACCGCACCACCAACATCTGGAAGAAGCCCCGAGCAGGCCAACGACGCCTCACCCGCTATCACGCACCAACTCGTTAGCCCACTCAAGGCTGCGCTGTTACTGGGACGCTGCGGACATGATCACGTCCACGAGCCTTTCCGCAGCGTCCGGGTGGCCGTGTGCCCCGGCTGCCGCGGCCATCGCGTTGCGGCGCTCCGGATCGTCGAGGAGTGGGCCGACCGCCCCGCGCAGGTGCCCGCCGGTGACGTCGCCCAGGAGTGCGACTGCCGCCCCGGCCTCTTCCAGGTGACGGGCGTTGTGGGCCTGCTCGTTCCCGGCCGCTGTCGCGAGCGGGACGAACACCGCCGACTTGCCGAGGGCGGTCAGCTCGGCCAGGGTGCCCGCACCGCTGCGGGAGATCACCAGATCGGCCAGGGCCAGGACGTCCGGCAGCTCCGGTCCGACGAACGGGGTGAGGTGGTACCGGGCGGCGAGGGTGGCCGGAAGCTCTGCGGCGCGCGCGGACAGTGCCTCCCGGTGGGCCGGGCCGCACTGGTGCACCACGTTGGCGCGCTCCAGCAGCCATGGCAGTTCGCCGCCGACCACGTCGTTGATCTGCTGAGAGCCCTGCGCGCCTCCGGTGACGTACACGGTCGGGAGACGGCGGTCGAAGCTGTGGAGGCCGAGCGCGGTCACGGCCTTGTCCGGGTGGCCGGTCAGGACCTCCGGTCGTACGGGATTGCCGGTGACCACCGCCGCCGACCGCACGCTCTTCGGCAGGAGCGGCAGGGTCGACTCCGAGGACACGGCAATCCGTGCGGCGGAACCGGCGAGCTTACGGTTGGCGAGGCCGAGGCGGACGGTCTGCTCGTGCAGGACCAGCGGTACCCGGCACATCCTGGCGGCGAGCCCCGTCGGCACGGCGACGTAACCCCCCGTGGCGAGGACGACGTCCGGCCGGAAGGCGGAGACGGCACTGCGCGCCTGAGCGACCCCGATCGGCACGCGCGCCATGTCCCGGACGTTGGCGGGCGACACCATCTTCAGCGGGTTCGCGTGACGCCGGATCTTGCCCGTGGCGACGGTGGTGAACGGGATGCCCTCGGTGCTGGTGACCCGGGCTTCAAGGCCCTCGGCCGTGCCGATCCACAGGACGTCCAGAGTGCGGCCGGAAGCATCCAGGCGTGCCTGCAAGGTACGGATCGCGGTGAGAGCGGGGTATGTGTGACCGCCAGTGCCGCCACCCGTCACGATCAGGCGGAAGACGGTCGTCTGCTGAGGCGCGGTGTTCACGCTGGGCACTCTAGTGGCTGCTGTTCGGTGATCGTTCGTGATCGTCTCGCGACGGAGGCGCCTGGGTTGCGCTTTCGGGCGCGCTCTTCGCGTCGGTGGCCTCCGGGGTCGAATGGAAGGTGCCAGCAGCGTGTCCTGAGCTCACGCAGCGGCTGAACGCGGCTGGGTCGGGTGAGCGCTGGAAAGTGCTGGTCACTTGGGTATCCGGCGTCCGGGAACGTGCCCACCCGGAAGAACTCGCTGGCGCGTTGGTCACGCCGTTGGTCACGGAGGGGGTAGGCGGCCCACGAAGCACCTGGTCAAGGGGCCACATGCTGGGGCGACGACCGGGGCCGCCACCCCCCACAGGAGAGGCCCCGGTCGTCTTCCGCGGGGCCGTAGGACGACCCCGTACTCCTCTCAGCGCCATCGGTGCGTTTTCTGTCACACCGCACGGTGTCCGAGGAATGTTGCGGGTTGTACAAGTCATGGACGCGGGCCCCGCCGAGGACGTAGCGTGCTGAGTCGCGCAGGGTGGCGCGGCAGTGATGACCAGCTGCGATTCGGGACAGCAGGGCAGGTTGAGGGAGTGCTGGGGGACGACGCGGAGCTCACTGCCGCGGTACTCGCGGCACAGGACGGGGACGAGGACGCCTTCCGTACTGTGTACCGCGCTGTGCAGCCGCGGCTGCTGGGCTACATAAGGACACTGGTGGGGGAGCCGGACGCCGAGGACGTGGCGTCCGAGTCCTGGTTGCAGATAGCGCGCGACCTCGACCGGTTCAGCGGCGACGCCGACCGCTTCCGCGGCTGGGCGGCGCGCATAGCCCGCAACCGTGCGCTGGACCATCTGCGGATGCGCGGCAGGCGCCCCGCGATCGGCGGCGACGAGTCGGAGCTGTCCGAGCGGCCGGCCGAGTCCGACACCGCGGACGAGGCGATGGAGGCCCTGGCCACCGGCCGCACGATGTCGCTCATCGCGCAGCTGCCGCAGGACCAGGCCGAGGCCGTGGTGCTGCGGGTGGTGGTGGGCCTGGACGCGAAGGGTGCGGCGCAGACGCTGGGCAAGCGTCCGGGGGCGGTGCGCACCGCGGCGCACCGGGGCCTGAAGCGGCTGGCCGAGCTGTTGCGCACGGACGGCGACGGCGAAGGCGAGGACGACGGGAACGGCGGGAACGGCGGCGCGGACGGCGCCCCCGAAGGAGATCCGGCGGACCCGTCCGCCCCGCACCGGAGCACGGCTGGCCGGACGTCGGAACTCGACGCGGTGCCCGCCCAGCGCCCCGCCCGCAACGGTCTGGCGGCGCCGGCCGGTGTGACGCATTCGCGTCCGTGGACGCAGAAGGACATGTGATGGCCGACGAGCGGTACGAATGGCTTGACAAGGACGCCGCGGAGAGATTGCTCCGCGGCGAGCCGGTCGATCCCGTCGGCGGCCGGTCGTGTACGGACGCCGAGAGGCTCGTGGCCGCGCTGGACGCCGCCGCACGCGCCACCCGCCCGGCCACCACCGAACTGCCCGGCGAGGCCGCGGCGCTCACCGCCTTCCGCACGGCCGGCCGCTCCGCGCGTGCGAACGCGCGGGCGAGGGGCGCCGCGGAGGGCCGGTCCGCCGGTGCCGAGGCGCTGGGCGCGGTCCGTATCGGGGCCGCCGCGGGCGGCTCCGTCCCGTACGCCACCGCGTCCGCGGCAACCGGCTCCAGCCGCTCCGCGCGCTGGAGCCGGCCCGTCCGCTTCGGCCTGGTCGCCTCCCTCGCGGGCTGCGCGCTCGGCGGGGTGGCCGTGGCGGCCGGAACCGGAATGCTGCCCGGACCGTTCGGCGGGAGCACTCCGCTGCCCGCGGCCTCAGTCTCGGCCGAGGCGACGCCCGAGGAGCTCGGCTCGGGGCTCACCACGGACGAGACCGCGCAGCCGCCGCCGTCCGCCTCCCCGAAGGAGGGCGCCTCCAAGCCCCCGGTCAGCCCCTCCGCCCCGGCCGAGGACCGGGACCACGGCGGATCCGGCAGGACGACGGAGCCCGGCGGCGGTGACAAGCGGAAGCCCGGTGGCGCCGCGACCGGCTCCCCGGGCGGCACCCGCAGCGGCAAGCAGACCGAGAAACCCTGGAACGAGGCCTCCGGCGACTGGTACGCCAAGGCGCGGCAGGCCTGCCGCGACTACCGCGACGGCAAGCTGACCGAGAAGCGCAGGCAGAAGCTCGAAGCCCTGGCCAACGGTGCCCGGAACCTGGACCGGTTCTGCGACCGCGTGATCGAGGGATCCGAGCAGGGCAGGAACGACCAGGGCGACGACGACGAGCAGGGCGAGAACGGCTCGTCCGGGAACAACAGCGGCTCCGCCGCCGGCACACCCTCCTCGGTCCGGTTCGCCGAAGGCGTGCGCATCCCGGCGGCCCCGGCCTCCCTGACGCCCTCGGCCCGGACCTCCGGCAACGGCAACGGCACCGGAAACGGCAACGGCACCGGCAAAGGCACCGGAAACGGCCTCGGCACCGGTTCGCGGAGCTGAACGAAGCCGTCCGCGACAGGCTTTTTTCGGCCCTCCGCCATCAGGTGTGACGTTTTTCGAGGCCGCGGCGCAGTACTGAGTGAGCCGACTGGTCATCGGCCGCGCACAGAGCCGGGGTTCCCCCCGTACCTACGGCTCGGCGCACATGGCGCGGGCGGGACACGTTCCCCCGGTCCCGCCCGCGCCCCTTCTTCCCCCGGCTGCCCCTCTCCGGACGCTCGCCCTATCCGTAGACGACGACCTTGTCGCCGTTCTTCACCTGGGCGAAGAGTGAGGCGATCTTCCCTTCGTCCCGGACGTTGACGCACCCGTGCGAGGCGCCGTTGTAGCCGCGGGCCGCGAAGTCCGACGAGTAGTGCACCGCCTGGCCGCCGCTGAAGAACATCGCGTACGGCATGGCCGTGTGGTAGATCGACGACACGTGGTGGCGGGACTTCCAGTAGACCGAGAAGGTGCCCTCGCGCGTCGGTGTGTACTGGGAGCCGAAGCGCACGTCCATCGACGACACGACCCGGCCGTCGATCATCCAGGACAGCGTCCGGCTGTTCTTGCTGATGCAGAGCACCCGGCCGGTCATGCAGCGCTTGTCCGGCTTGGTGACCGGCCGGGTGGTCGGCGGGTTCAGCTCGGTGGCGGTCGGCTCACGCGTCATGCCGAGCAGCTTTTGCCAGGTGAGGGTGTCCGCCTTGCCCGTACGGGTCAGGCCCCGCTTGCCCTGGAAGGACTGGACCGCGGCGACCGTGACGGTGCCGTAGTAGCCGGTGGGGCTCCGGTCGAAGTGACCGATCTGCCGCAGCCGGGCCTGGAGTTCGCGCACCTGCTTGCCCTGGGAACCGCTCGCCATCAGCGTCGTGCCCTGCGGGTCGGGCTTCTTCGGTGTGGGCGACGCCGTGGCCGTGGGCGCCGTCGGTGACGGCGAGGCGGTGGGCGAGGACGGCGGTGCGGTGGGCTTGCCGTCGTCGCCGGCGGTGGCCGGCGGCGGCGCCGAAGGGGCCGCCGGCGCGTCGCCGGCGGCCTGCGCCTTGCAGCCGGCCGTCGCGGCGGCGACGGTGAGAACGGCGAGCACCGCGGCCCCCGCCCGAGCCCGTTTCGTGTTCCGTGAGGTGCTTGTGGTGGTGCTTCCCGTCATCTCGGCCCCCTGTGTGTCCGGTGTCCCCTTGGACGGATTCCCGCTCTGCCCGGTTGCCAAAGCCCGCGCATGATGGGGAGAGCGGCGACGAGACCCCGGGCGGGGCTGTGAGCAAGGTCCCAGCCCGTCCCCCTCCAACGGTCTCGCGTCCACCGCTACAGTCCGTCGCGGGAATCTTGGTTACCGGTAAGTAGCTTTACTGAGCAGCTTCAGCGGGAGGCACAGCAGATGACGCGCGAGTCGGAGTCGGGACTGCCCATCGAACCGGTCTACGGACCGGACGCACTCGACGGCTGGAGCCCCGGCGAAAAGCTGGGAGAGCCGGGTGCCTACCCCTTCACGCGCGGTGTCTACCCCACGATGTATACCGGCCGTCCGTGGACGATGCGCCAGTACGCGGGTTTCGGTACGGCCACGGAATCCAACGCCCGCTACAAGCAGCTGATCGCCAACGGGACGACGGGCCTGTCCGTCGCGTTCGACCTGCCCACCCAGATGGGCCACGACTCGGACGCGCCGATCGCGTCCGGCGAGGTCGGCAAGGTCGGTGTCGCGATCGACTCGATCGACGACATGCGGGTGCTGTTCGACGGGATCCCGCTGGACAAGGTCTCCACGTCCATGACGATCAACGCCCCGGCCGCGCTGCTCCTGCTGCTCTACCAACTGGTCGGCGAGGAGCAGGGCGTCCCGGCCGAGAAGCTCACCGGCACCATCCAGAACGATGTGCTCAAGGAGTACATCGCGCGCGGCACCTACATCTTCCCGCCCGCCCCCTCGCTGCGGCTGATCGCCGACATCTTCAAGTACTGCCGGGCCGAGATCCCGAAGTGGAACACCATCTCGATCTCCGGCTACCACATGGCCGAGGCCGGGGCCTCGCCCGCGCAGGAGATCGCCTTCACCCTCGCCGACGGCATCGAGTACGTCCGTACCGCCGTCGCGGCCGGCATGGACGTCGACGACTTCGCGCCCCGGCTCTCCTTCTTCTTCGTCGCCCGCACCACGATCCTCGAAGAGGTCGCCAAGTTCCGCGCCGCCCGCCGGATCTGGGCGCGGGTGATGAAGGAGGAGTTCGGCGCCGAGAACCCCAAGTCGCTGATGCTGCGCTTCCACACCCAGACCGCGGGGGTCCAGCTCACCGCCCAGCAGCCGGAGGTCAATCTGGTGCGGGTCGCCGTCCAGGGCCTGGCCGCGGTCCTCGGCGGCACCCAGTCGCTGCACACCAACTCCTTCGACGAGGCGATCGCCCTGCCCACCGACAAGTCGGCCCGCCTGGCCCTGCGCACCCAGCAGGTCCTGGCGTACGAAACGGACGTCACGGCCACCGTGGACCCGTTCGCCGGGTCGTACGTCGTCGAGTCGATGACCGATGCCGTCGAAGCCGCCGCGGCCGACCTGATGGCCAGGGTCGAGGACATGGGCGGCGCCGTCAGCGCGATCGAGCGCGGCTTCCAGAAGAACGAGATCGAGCGCTCCGCGTACCGCGTCGCCCTGGAGACCGACAGCGCGGAGCGCGTCGTGGTCGGCGTCAACCGCTTCCGGCTCGACGAGGAGGAGCCGTACGAGCCGCTCCGCGTCGACCCCGCGATCGAGGCCGAACAGGCGGCCCGCCTGGCGAAGCTCCGCGCCGACCGCGACCAGGGCGCCGTGGACACCGCCCTGGCCCGGCTGCGGGAGGCGGCCGAGGGCACGGAGAACGTCCTGTACCCGATGAAGGACGCGCTCAGGGCCCGGGCGACGGTGGGCGAGGTCTGCGACGCGCTGCGCGAGGTGTGGGGCCGGTATGTGCCTTCGGACGCGTTCTGAGGGGGCGGGTACCCGTGCGGGTGATCTCTCGCTGAATGTCCGCGACCCTGGATAAGCTCATGAAAAGTGGTCCCCGAAAGGAGGATGCCGTGGCCGTAATACAGCACGAGGAGCAGGTGCACGTGCAGGAACAGCCGGAGCTGACGCTCGGCGAGGCAGCCGACCAGCTCGCACGCTCGCTGCCTGGGCATCGCGTGGAGATTCTCCAGGGGAGGCTCACTGTGACACCACCGGCGGACGGAACGCATGCTCTGGCGTTGTCCTGGCTCGGCGAGGAGTTCGGAGCACGGGCGCGCACCGTGGGGCTCAGACTCGTCCAGGGCGTCGGGCTGTGGTTGCCCACCGGACCCGAGGACTACGCGATTCCCGACCTGTCGGTCGTCGAGGCGGACTTCCGGGACCATCACGCCATGAAGAACTGCTACGCCGCCCACGTCTTCCGCATGGTCGTGGAGGTGACGTCGACCAACTGGGCGGACGACCTCGGCCCCAAGGTCGAGGACTACGCCCAGGCGGGCATCCCGGTCTACGTCGTGGCCGACCGCAAGCACGACCAGGTGCTGCTCTGCACCGACCCCCGGGGCGGCGAGTACAAGAACAAGGCGCACCACAAGCGCGGCACCTCGTTCACCGTGCCGGACGTGGTCGGCGTCGAGATGAAGCTCTCCGTCGACCGCCTCCTCGACGGCGACGAGGACTGATCCCGCGCCTTCCCGAAACCCCCTGGACGGAGTGTCGTACCCGCGTGCGACACTCCGTTTCATGCTGGGTGTCACCGATCTTCCGACCTATCTCGCCGGCCTGGTGCTGATCGTCCTGCTGCCGGGACCGAATTCGCTGTACGTGCTCTCCGTCGCCGCCCGGCGCGGGGTGCGGACCGGGTATGTGGCGGCGGCCGGGGTGTGGACCGGCGACACCGTGCTGATGACGCTGTCCGCGCTCGGGGCCTCGTCGCTGCTGCAGACGACGCCGGTGCTCTTCGCCGTCGTCAAGTTCGCCGGTGCGGGCTATCTGACCTGGCTGGCGATCGGCATGCTGCGGGCCGCGGTGACCATGTGGCGCGAGCGGCACCGGCGGATGGCCGAGCTGACCGAGGAGGACGCCGGGCCCGCGGCCGCGGCGGCGATGGAGCGGCCGTACCGGCGGGCGCTGGTGGTCAGCCTCTTCAACCCGAAGGCGATCCTCTTCCTGATCTCGTTCTTCGTGCAGTTCGTCGACCCGCACTACGCCTATCCGGCGCTGTCCTTCCTGGTGCTGGGCACCCTGCTGCAGATCGCCAGCTTCCTCTATCTGTCGATGCTGATATTCGGCGGCACCCGGCTCTCCGCCGCGTTCCGCCGCCGCAAGCGGCTGTCTGCGGGCGCCACTTCGGCGGCCGGTCTGCTCTTCCTGGGGTTCGCGGCGAAGCTCTCGCTCAGCAGCGTGTGACCTCAAGGACCCCCAGTGGGGCCAGGTACCGGGCCAGGCCCGACGCGTCCTCGCCCGCCCAGCCGATGTAGCCGTCGGGGCGGACCAGGAACAGGCCCCTGCCGTACGCCTCGCAGGCGTCCGTGCGGTGCACCCGCAGCTGTTCGCCGTCGAACGCCGGGAGGCCGGTGTCCGTGCCCACCGCGAGCAGTGTGAAGTGCGGGCCGCGGAAGAGGTCGAAGAGGCGGCGTCCCCCGTCCGCCGGGCCGTCCGGGGCGCGGTCGCCGGAGTGCAGGGCACCGGCCCGGCCCACCGACAGCGGGCCCCGGCGGTAGCCGAGGCCGAGCTGCTGGGTCGCCGCGCCGCGCTCCTGCTCGCCCCGGTGGATCCGGGTGGACAGGCCGAGCATGTCGGCGGCGATCGGGCGGCGCTCCTGCTCGTAGCTGTCGAGCAGCGGGACGGGCGCACCGTGCTGCAGCACCTGGCCGAGCTTCCAGCCCAGGTTGTACGCGTCCTGGACGCTGGTGTTCAGGCCCTGTCCGCCCGCGGGGGAGTGGACGTGCGCGGCGTCGCCGGCCAGGAAGACCCGGCCGTCGCGGAACCGGTCGGCCAGCGCGGCGCGCGGCCGGAAGTCGGAGGCCCAGCGGACCTCGGTGATGTCCCCGGCCGCCAGATGCGTACGGGCGGCGACCAGCGCGCGCACCCCCTCCGGGGACGTGTCGGGCTCGCCCTCCCTGAACTGGGCGGCCAGCTGGAGGTCTGCCGTGCCGGGCAGCGGGCAGAGCGTGAGAAAGCCCTGATCCCCTTGTGTCGCATGCCAGTTGAGCCGGTCCAGCGCGCCCTCGGCCACCCGGACGTCGGCGACCAGCATCGGCGCCGGGTCCACGGTCTCGCCGGCCATGGCGATCCCCAGCTCGCGCCGGACGGTACTGCGGCCGCCGTCCGCCGCGACCAGGAAGGAGGCCCGGACCGGCCCGCCGGACAGGAGGGCCGTGACGCCGTCCGCGTCCTGGCCGAGTCCGGTCAGCGCGGTGGAGAAGGTGACGTCGCCACCCAGTTCGCGCAGCCGGGCCAGCAGGATCTCCTGGGTGCGCCACTGCGGCATCAGCCACGGCTCCCCGTACGGCTCGGCGTCCGTGGGCGCGGCGCGGCGGAACATGTCGTACTCCCGCTGCCGCTTCCCGTCCTGCCAGACCATTGCGACCGGAGCCGGGCCGCCGTGCTCGCGCACCGCGTCGCCGACCCCGAGGTCGTCCAGCACCTCCCGGGTGCGCGGCTGGATGCCCTTGCCGCGCGAGCCGGGAAAGAGCGCGGGCGCCTGCTCGACGACCAGGGCGCGCACACCGCGTCGGGCCAGATCGCAGGCGAGGGCCAGGCCGCAGGGACCGGCGCCGACGATCAGCACATCGACCTGTGCGCCGACTTCCTTAACGCTGTTAAGTTCCATGATTGGGAGTGTGTGCTTAACGCTGTTAAATTGTCAAGGTGGGTACGACGAAGATCGACCGGGCACGAGTGGCCGACACCGGGCTGCGGCTGCTGAACGAGGCGGGCCTCGACGGCCTCACCCTGCGCGCCATCGCCAGGGAGCTGGACGTCAAGGCGCCCGCGCTCTACTGGCACTTCAAGGACAAGCAGGCGCTCCTCGACGAGATGGCCACGGTGATGTACCGCCGGATGCTCGCCGAGGGCCTGCCGGAACCGGGCCCGGAGCGCTGGCAGGACCAGCTCGTCGCGTACAACAGCGCGCTGCGCACCGCCCTGCTGCGCTACCGCGACGGGGCGAAGGTCTACAGCGGGGCCAAATTCACCGGCACCGACCACGCCGACGGCCTCGAAACCCATCTGCGGACGATGGTCGACGCCGGTTTCGAGCTGTGGCAGGCCGTCCGGGCCGGCACCACCGCCTACTCGTACACCATGGGCTTCGTCACCGAGGAGCAGGGTGTCCGGCCGATGCCGGACGAGCGGCGCGAGGGCTTCGACATCGACGAGCGGGCCGCCCGCATGACCGCGTACCCGCTCGCCGCCGCGGCCGGCGCCGAGATCTTCGCCAACTACGACGAACGCTTCGAGGACGGGCTGCGGCTGATCGTCGCGGGCATCGAGGCGCGGTACGGGGTGCGCTGAAAGGCCCGTACCAGCGGGGTCGGTGCGCAGTTTCCTGTACCGAAAGGGCGAGTTCATCCGGCGGCCGTTCAGGTTTCTTAACGTGACGCGGAACCGAACACACGCGCCGGGCATCCGCCCCGCGACGGGGCGGGGCCCGGCGCGTCCCGGTGACCGCACGCCCGGACACGCCCCCTTCCCCCACGGGCACAGACGCTTGGAGCGCCATGAGAGAAGCCCGCACCCGTTGGCCACGGCAACGCGACTCGGCCCCGCCGGGGAGCGCCGCGTCGCCGCTCGCCTCCGTCACCCCGACCGACGTGGACGTGTGCCTGCGGGCCTGTGCCGCGCACAGCACCAAACTGGTGGCGGGGCTCGACCGCCGGCGTGCGGCACTCGCGGAGGCGCTGCGGCACCTGCTGGCCGTGCACGCCGCGACGCGGCCCGCGCCGTCCACCGCCGCCGCGCCCTCGCTCCCGCTGATGCGGCGGTCCGGCAGGGCGGGCGGGAACTCCGCCGCGGCCCTCGCCGACGAACTGCTCGATCCGCTGCTCGCGGTCGGCAACAAGGCGCTGGACTGCGGGTACGAGGACGAGCTGAAGCTCGCGGTGCTCATCGGGGACACCGTGCTCACCCAGCGCAAGGGCTCCCGGGCCGGCTGGCGGCTGCGCGCCAGGACGCTGGAGGCGATGGGCGCGGAGGACGCGGCCATCGAGGCGTACGAACGCTATCTCTCGTTCACCGAGGACGACGGCTTCGGCATCGCGGCCAAGGTCGTCGGGCTGCGCGCGGGCGCGCGGCGCCAGGACGAGCTGCTGCGCAGGCTGGAGCACGACTGCCCGGCCGCCGTCGAGCACGCGGCCCGCCCCGTCACCGAGTCCTGGGCCGAGGGCCTGGCCCTCCAGGCGCGCGGCGACTGGGCCCGCGCCGAGCCCCTGCTGGTCGGCGCCCTGCTCGCCCAGGAGCGCACCGGGGCCCCGGTCACCGAACTCCAGGAGGCCACCTCCCAGTACCTCGCCCTCGCCATGGAGGCGGCCGGGACGGACCCCGCCGCCGTGGCCGGGCTCACCGGGACCGTCGGCCTCTACGCCGAACAGCGCCGGAGCCGGATGCGCGGCCCGGTCGCGGACCCCACCTTCGGCGGGGTCGAGTGGACCACGGTCGGCGAGTTCCGCAACCGGATCGCGGGAAAGTCGATCTGCCTGATCGCCAACTCCCAGCGCGTCGGCGGCAGTTCGATGGGCGCCGAGATCGACGGCTACGACCTGGTCGTGCGGTTCAACTCGTACCGGATCGACCCGGCGGCCACCGGACGGCGCACCGACATCCACGCCACCATCCACAAGCACGGGTTCAACTGGGACCAGAAGGTGCACACCCGGCTGGTCTTCGGCGGGGTCGCCGGGGACTGGAAGCACTCCCTGCGCAACCGCCTCGTCCCCGGCGCCCAGCAGTACCTGGGCGACGAATCGCTGCGCTGGCCGCTGCGCGACATCGGCCGCGTCGGCGCCGACGTCTGGCCGGCCATCCCCACCACCGGCTTCAACATGCTCTGGCTCCTGGACCACCTCGACGTCAGCAGCCGGCTCGACCTGATCGGCTTCGACTTCTACGAGAGCGGCGCCTACCGGCTGCCCGGCGCGATGCGGATGCCCATCACCTCCGTGCACGAGTACACCAGCGAAAAGGCGTGGGTCATGGAACGCGCCCAGAGCGTCACCGACATGAGGATCCGACTGCGATGACGACGACCGCCACGCCCTCTTCCGCGCCGCCCGCCCCGCCCGCGCCCGCGAACCCGCTCACCGGCAAGCGCCGGGTCGCCTTCGCGAGCTTCGTCGACGAGAACTACCTGCCCGGCTTCCTCGCCCTGCTGCGCAGCCTGGCCCTGTCCAACCCGGACGTCTGCGAGGACTTCCTCGTCCTGCACGACGGACTGCGTCCCGCCTCCGTCGCACGGATCCGGGCCCTGCACCCGCGCGTCGACTTCCGCCGCGTCGACGCCGGGCACTACGACGCCTACGCCAAGGGCGACCAGGACAACTACCTGGTGCGCAAGGCCTACTTCATCCTCGACGTCTTCCGGGTCCGCGACTACGACACGGTGATCACCCTGGACACCGACATGGTGGTCCTCGGCGATCTCGGTGAACTGCTCGGACTGCGCGAGGGACTGGCCGCCGTACCGCAGTTCTTCTACGGGCAGCATAAGCTCAACAGCGGACTGCTGGTCATCCAGCGCGAGTATCTGAGCGACGCGTTCTGCGCGCGGCTCGACGAGGTCGGACGGGCCGGCACGTACGAGCTCGACAAGCACGACCAGGGCATCCTCAACGCCGTGCTCGACGGTGACTTCGTCCAGCTCGACGCCCGCTACAACTTCGTCAAGCGGCGCCTCAGCGGCGACCTCCCGGTCCCCGACTCCACCGCGATCCTGCACTTCACCGGGCGGCACAAGCCCTGGCAGGGCGGCGAGGCCGGATACCGCGAGGCCGAGGACCGCTGGCACGAATTCGAGCTGACCGACGCCGAGTTCCACGCCGCGTACCTGGCGCTGCCCGGCGCCAAGCACCACGACCTGCTGGTCCACTACGGCACCCCGCACGTGGGGCGCACCGGCTCCCCGGAGGACGCCCGCAAGGTCGCCGCCTCCCACATCGCGGCGGGCGAGTACCAGGAGGCGGCCGATCTGCTGGGCCGGGTCCGGATCCCCGTCGACGAGTCCTGGCCCCACGAGGTGCTCGGCCACGCCCTGATGAGCGTCTCCCGCTACGAGGAGGCCCGCGCCCGGCTGCTGCTCGCCACCGCGTCGCCCAACCGGGCCCCCACCGCCTTCGCCCGCCTCGCCCAGATCGCCTGGATCCACGGCGACGACGACGCGGCGGCCGAGTACGCCCTCAAGGGCCTCGCGGTCGACCCCACCCACCGGGCCAACCGGCTGATGCACAAGCGCACCACCGACCCGGCCCCGCCCGCGGAGGGCCCCGCCGCCGGCCAGCTCGCCCATGTCGCCTTCTACATGGAGCGCCAGGGCAACGCCGGGGACAAGCTGCTGCCACAGAGCGTACGGCTGGCCTTCGGCCGGGACACCGGCCCGCGGCGATGGCACTCCATCCACGCCCACCGGCTCTTCGACGAGGCCGCGCTGGAACGGGTCAACGAACGCCGGGGACTGGTCATCGGCGGCGGCGGCCTCTTCATCCCGGACACCGCGCCCAACGGCAACAGCGGCTGGCAGTGGAACGTACCGGACGAACTGCTCGACCGGATCGACGTACCCGTCATGGTCTACGCGGTCGGCTTCAACGCCTTCGACGGCCAGGCGTACGGGCACGGGCGGGAGCGGTTCCTCTCCAGCCTGCGCCGGCTCGTCGAACGGGCCTCGTTCTTCGGGCTGCGCAACCACGGCTCCATCGAGAAGGTCCGCGAACTGCTGCCCGCCTCCCTCCACGACAAGGTGCGCTTCCAGCCCTGCCCGACGACGGTCACCAGACAGCTGGTGGACGGCTGGGCGGACCCGGTGCGGCGCGAGGACACCGTGCTGGTCAACGCCGCGTACGACCGTTCGGGGCTCCGCTTCGGGCACGACTACGGGCACTTCCTGGCCGAGATGGCGACCGCGGTGCGGGAGCTCGGCACCCGGGCCGAGGTCCAGTGCGTCGCCCACTCGCTGGACGACGAGCGGATCGCCTTCGACCTGCGGCGCGAGCACGGCATCGCGCTGCCGGTGATCCCGATGTACGACTTCGACAACGACGCGATCCGGGACACCTACGCCCGGACCAAGCTGGTCATCGGGATGCGCGGGCACGCGGGAATGATCCCGTTCGGCTGCGGCACGCCGATCATCAGCCTGATCTCGCACCCGAAGATGGCGTACTTCCTCGCCGACATCGACCGTCCGGAGTGGGGCATCTCGGTCCACGACCGGCACCTCGGGGCCCGCCTCGCCGAACGGGCCGCCGGACTGCTCGACGACCACGCGGCGAGCGTCGCCGATGTGCACGGCCGGCAGCAGGAACTCTGGAAGGTCACCGAGGCCAACGCGGCGGACCTGCGGGTGATCCAGGGCGGCGTGACGGTCTGACCGCCCGCCCGGCGGCGTGCGGGACGCGCCCGCCACCGGGCACCCCGCCCCGCCCCGGCTCGTACGGCCGTGGGGCGGGGCGTCCGGTCCGTCGCCCGTACGGCAGTGGGGCGGGGCACCCACTCCGGCGCCCCGCCCCAC
>NZ_JBCEWQ010000128.1:0-25999 GCF_038448545.1 Streptomyces sp. CLV115 | reverse complement strand
CTCCCGCCCGTACCCGTCCCCCCGGCACCGGGCAGCCGCGGCGAGCCGGACGCGCGCTGCTGCGTCACCGGCCGTTCGCGCTGCTGTGCGGGGAACAGATCGCCAGCTCCGTCGGGCGCCAGGTCACCACCCTGGCGCTCGCGCTGCTCGCCGTCACCCGGCTGGGGGCGGGCCCCTTCGGCGCCTCCGCGCTGATGGCGCTGAGCTACCTCCCCGGTGCGCTGCTCAGCCCGTTCGCCGGGGTACTGGTCGACCGGGCCCGGCTGCGCGCACTGACCGTGCTCCTCACCGTTCTTCAGGTGCTGGTCGTCGGCTCCGTACCCCTGGCGGACCTTCTCGGACGGCTCGGGCTGCCCCAGCTGTACCTGGTGGCGACCGCGTCCGGCGCGCTGACCTCCATGCTGGCCGTCGCCCTTCAGGCGGCCCTGCCCCGGGTCGTGCACCCCGAACAGCTGCTCTCCGCCAACTCCGCGCTGACCGGCGCCCGTACCACCGGGCAGATCGGGGGCCCCGCCCTCGGCGGTGTCCTGGTGGGCCTGACCGGGGCCTCCACCGCCCTGCTGGCCGCCTGCGCGGCGTACGGGATCGAGGCACTGCTGCTCCTCGGCCTGCCCGTGGCCCTCAACTCCCCGGCCCAGCAGGCCCGTCGCGAGAAGGAGTCCCGAACGGCCGCGCTGCGTGCCGGACTCGAAGTGGTGCGCGGTGAGCGGCTGCTGCGCCGGCAGGTGCTCGCCGGGGCCGGGTTCAATCTCGGCAGCGGAGCCGCCGACGCGCTCTTCGTGCTCTACGCCACCCGCGATCTCGGTCTGCCGGCCTGGCAGTTGGGGACGGTCTACGCCGCGTTCAGCGTCGCCACCGTACTCGGAGTGCTGCTGGCCGGCCGGTTCGCCGCCACCATCGGGCTGGCCGGGGCGACCCGGATCTGTGCCGTGGTGGCCGCCCTCGCGATCTTCCTGATCCCGGGCGCATCCCTGGGCCCGGGGTTCCCGGCGCTGCTGGCGTACCAGTTCGTCTTCGGTCTCGCGGCCACGGTCTGGGCCATCTCCATGACCACCACCCAGCAGCTGATCACACCGGCGGAACTCCAGGGCCGCGTCGCAGGGGTCCTGCAGGCCGCGCTCATCGGCACGGTGCCGATCGGTGCGCTCGGCGGCGGTGCGCTAGCCGCCTGGCTGGGCAGTGTGCCGGTGCTCACCGGCGGGGCGACGGTGGCGCTCCTGGCCGCCGCCTGCCTCTGGCTGCCGTAGCGCCGTACGCGGCGGGAGAAGACTCCACCACGCACGCGGCCCTCCCGGGCCACCGCCTGCCGGGCGGGCGGCTCCGGGAGGGCCGGCGGGAATCGGGCCGGATCAGACGATGCCTTCCTCGATCTCCGCCTGCTCGCGGGCGTTCCCGTACGCCGAAGGAGTGCTGTACGAACGGCGGGCGACGAACCACCACACGGTGGCCAGGACCAGCACCGCGATCAGCGCGATCGACGCGTAGTTCATCGAGTCGACCGTCACCGGGGAGGACTGCGGGAGCAGGAACAGCACGGTCACGATCGCGACCCACACCACGGCGATCCAGCCGATCGGCCTGCTCCAGCGGCCCAGGTGCCACGGCCCGCGTTCGAACCGGCCGCCGGCACGCAGCTTCAGGAAGATCGGGATCGCGTAGGCGGGCGTGATGCCGATGACGTTGATCGCGGTCACCGCACCGTACGCGGTGGCGGAGTACAGCGAGGGCAGTGCGAGCACACCGGCGACGGCCACCGACAGCCACACCGCGTTGACCGGCGTCTGGGTGCGCGCACTCACCTTGCGCCACAGCGCCGAACCCGGCAGGGCGTTGTCCCGGCTGAACGCGAACACCATCCGGCTCGCGGCGGCGACCTCGGCGTTGCCGCAGAACAGCTGCGCCGCGATCACGATCAGCAGCATCGCGGTGGCCCCGGAGGTGCCCAGCGCGTCGATCAGGATCTGGGCCGGTGGCACCCCGGTGGCACTCTTCTGGGTGCCCACGTAGTCCTGGATGGCGAAGGTCAGCCCGGCCAGCAGCACGAAGCCGGCGATCCAGGAGACCCAGATCGCGCGGACGATGCCCTTGGCCGCCGTCACGGAGGCGTTCGACGTCTCCTCCGACAGATGGGCCGAGGCGTCGTAGCCGCAGAAGGTGTACTGAGCGAGCAGCAGACCGATCGCCGCCACGTACAGCGGATTGTGCCAGCCGGTGTCATTGACGAACTCGGTGAAGACGAACGACGGCGACTGGTGGTGCGAGGGCACGACCGCCAGCACGGTGACGATCACCGCGACACCGGCGAGATGCCACCACACGCTGATGGAGTTGAGCACGCTGACGAGGCGGACACCGAAGAGGTTCAGCACGGCGTGCAGCAGCAGGATGCAGACAAAGATGATCATTGTCTTGCCCGGTGTGGGGGTGAATCCCCACTGGAGGTTCATCAGCGCGCCGGTGAACAGCGCCGCACCGTAGTCGATGCCCGCGATCGCACCCAGCAGACCGAGCAGATTCAGCCAGCCCGTGTACCAGCCCCACTTGCGGCCGCCGAGCCGGTCGGCCATGTAGTACAGCGCTCCCGAGGTCGGGTAGGCGCTGGTGACCTCGGCGAGCGCCATGCCGACACAGAGCACGAAGAGTCCGACACCGGCCCAGCCCCAGAGCATCACCGCCGGGCCACCGGTCGACATGCCGAAGCCGTACAGGGTCATGCAGCCGGACAGGATCGAGATGACGGAGAAGCTGATGGCGAAGTTGCCGAAGCCTCCCATCCGGCGCGCGAGCACCGGCTGATAGCCGAGTTCGCGCAGCCGCTCCTCCTCGTCCTTCGGCGGGGTCGCCTCCGCGCCGGACTGGGTCGGGGTGGATATGGACATCGGGAGAACCTCCGTGAGCGGGTTGTGAGCCGTGGGACGGCCGTGATCCGTGGGCTGGTTGTGATCCGTGAGCGGGTGTGAAGGGGCGGACGGGGATCGGTTCGGGACGGGTGGAGACGTGGCACCGCGGTGCCGTCGCTCAGCGCTGCTTCCCCCGTCCGGGGTCGCGGGAGACGGAGAGACAGCGGGCGCGGGCGCGCAGGAACACGTCCTCCGCGTCTCCGGGGCCCTTGCGGCCACGGGTGCGGTACGCCCATGGAACCGAGGTGAAATAGGGGCCCAGTTCCTCGAACACCGATGCCGCGTCGGCGAATTGAAGAGCTCCCCACAGGGCGTGGGCCAGGTGGTTGAGGTCGAGCAGGGAGTGCGAGAGCGGTGGTGTGCGGCGGAACCAGAGCTCCAGCGCACGGGCCGCGTCCCGCTCCGCGTCCTCGGTGACCCAGTGCAGGTCGAGGGCCTTCTCGTGGCCCTGCTCGCGGCGGTAGCGCTCGACCCGCACATACAGCGGCAGTACGTGCAGCGCGGAGCCGTCCGGTGCCGCGGACGCGGCCCACTGGACGAAGTTGACGGCCTCCGAGAGGGATCCGCCGGCCTTTCGCGCGTACACGAACTGGAGCATCCGGTGGTAGGCCTCGCGGTTGCACGGATCGCGCTTGTCGGCCTCGGCCAGCAGTCCCCACGGACCGGGGAAGAGCATCGGCCCCGGCGGGTGCAGCCGGTGCTCCTCCAGCTGCTGGTGTTCGTCCAGCTGGGACAGGGCGAGCAGGCACACCCAGGGCACCGGGTCCGCGGGCGAGGCGTTCGCCGCGGTCCGGCACGCCTGCCAGGCCTCCGACCACAGCTCCTGGGCCCGGTGGTGGGTCTCGCGGTGGGCGCGTACCGCCCGTTCGACGACGACCCGCGCGTGCATCACCGCGGCGGCGGTGCTCCGGGGGTCCTCGGCCAGCCAGGCCTGCACCGCGTCCGAACCGGCGGCGACCGCACCCAGCACCTGGGTGCGCTGGGTCCACAGGGTCCAGTCCGGCGTGCGCTCCAGCAGATTGCGCATGGACATCCAGCGTCCGGTGCGCAAGTCCTGTAACGCGACCCGCAGATCGTTGTCATGGCCGGCCGGGTGGTAGACCGGCCGGAAATCACTGTTGGCCATGGACTCGTCCTGCTCCTGGGCGACAGGGCGGCACACGGCGGTCGGGAGATCTCCTCAGCACGTCACGCAACCCGTTGGTGGCGTGGAGCCCGTGCAGCTGCGGAAGGCCTGGGCGCCGGTGGTCGGGGGCTCGGGGCAGGGTGTCGGTCTCATCAATCCTCAAGGACGTGGGGGGTGAAGCAGCTGTTGAAAATCGAACTGCCCTAAAGCGTCCGGTTGTTGCTCGGCGGTGAGTGTAAGGCCAGTCACTCCGAACCCCGGACCGATTCGCGGATCTTACTCAAGTCGGCTGATTCACCAGGACGTTGAAAGATGTACCGGTTGTTCCGGTCGTGTCCTCGACAGCCCTTGACGTACGCGGTGGTCTGCACCACTCTGGGCGGCGAGTTCAGTGATCACGATTCCGTTCAAGCCGCAGAGCTTCCGCACCGCTGGAGAGTCGATGACAGGCCCGGTACTCGCCGTGGACCAGGGCACGTCGGGGACGAAGGCTCTGGTGATCTGCCCCGAGCGCGGTGTGATCGGTTCCGCTTCCGTGCCGGTGAGACCGCGGCACGGCGCCGGGGGAGTGGTCGAGGCCGACCCCGCCGAACTGCTCGGCTCGGTCGTCGAAGCGGGTCGCCGGGCGTTACGGGAAGCCGCCGAACCGGTGGTCGCGGTCGGCCTCGCCAACCAGGGCGAGACAGTGCTCGCCTGGGACCGGGAAACCGGACGGCCGCTCACCGACGCGATCGTCTGGCAGGACCGGCGTGCCGCCTCGGTCTGTACCGAACTCGCCTCGCACGACGAAGAGCTGACCGCCCTCACCGGGCTGCCGCTCGACCCGTACTTCGCCGCCCCCAAGATGGCCTGGATCCGCCGGAAGCTCACCCGCGAGGGCGTCGTCACCACCAGCGACTCCTGGCTCGTCCACCGGCTGACCGGCGCGTTCGTCACCGATGTGGCCACGGCGGGCCGCACCCAACTGCTCGACCTCGACCGGGCCGGCTGGTCGCCCCGGGCCCTGGAAGTGTTCGGCCTCGGTGACGAGAACCTGCCGGACGTCGTCGACTGCGACGGCACGGTCGGCACGACGACCGTTTTCGGCGGCGAACTCCCGCTGACCGGACTGCTCGTCGACCAGCAGGCGGCCCTGCTCGCCCAGAACGCGCTGGATCCGGGCAACGCCAAATGCACCTACGGAACGGGTGCCTTCCTGCTCGCCCAGACCGGGCCCGCCCCGCGCCGCGGCTCCACCGGACTGGTCAGCTGCGTCGCCTGGCGGCTCGGCGGCCGTACGAGCTACTGCCTCGACGGGCAGGTCTACACCGCCGCGTCCGCCGTCGACTGGCTCACCGGCCTGGGGGTGATCTCCGGCGCGGCCGACCTCGACCCGGTCGGCGCGTCCGTCCCCGACTCCGGCGGCGTCACCTTCGTACCGGCACTCGCCGGCCTCGCCGCCCCCTGGTGGCGCGGCGACCTGCGCGGATCGGTGACCGGCCTCGGCCTCGGCACCACCCGGGGCCATCTGGTGCGCGCGCTGTGCGAAGGCATCGCGGCCCAGGTCGTCGAACTCGCCGAGGCGGCAGCCACCGACCTCGGCTCACCGCTGACCTCGCTCCGCGTCGACGGCGGCCTGACCCGCTCCGGACTCCTCATGCAGACCCAGGCCGACCTGCTGCAACGGCCCGTAGAGGTGTCCGCGCTGCCCGACGTCACCGCACTCGGTGTCGGAGCCGTCGCCCGGCTCGGCCTCGACCCGCGACTCCCCGTCCGGCAGGCCCTGCCCGACTGGAAGCCCGCCGCCGTGTACGAGCCCCGGATCGGCGCCGACGAGGCGGCCGAACGGCTCGCCGGGTTCCGGACCGCCGTACAGACCCTGCTGGACCATGCCTGAGACGTACGAGAGCCACCCGATGCCCCTCACGGTCACAACGGCCGGTGAACTCACCGCCGCCGAGCCGCCCGGTGCCCCGCCCTACGACGTGACCGTCGTCGGCGCGGGCGTCGTCGGCACCGCCATCGCCCGCGAACTGGCCCGCTACCGGCTGCGCACCGCACTCCTGGACGCCTGCGACGACATCGGCAACGGCACCTCCAAGGCCAACACGGCCATCCTGCACACCGGTTTCGACGCCGTACCGGGTTCCCTGGAAGCCCGGCTCGTACGCGAGGGACAGCACAGCCTGCGCGCGTACGCTGCCGAGACCGGCATCCCCGTCGAACGCGTCGGAGCCCTGCTCGTCGCCTGGGACGAGGAGCAACTGGCGGCACTGCCGGCCCTGTCCGCCAAGGCGGAGCGGAACGACTACCACGCGGCACGCCTCCTGGACGCGGAGGAACTGCGTGCCCGCGAACCCCGTCTGGGACCGGGCGCCCTCGGCGCGCTCGAAGTCCCCGACGAGAGCATCATCTGCCCCTGGACCACCCCACTGGCCTACGCCACCCAGGCCGTGCGCGCCGGAGTCCATCTGCACCTCAACTGCCGGGTGCGGCACATCGACAGCGACGACGAGGTCCACACCCTCACCACCACCCGGGGGCCGCTGCGCACCCGCCACCTGATCAACGCCGCCGGACTCCAAGCCGACGAACTCGACCGGGAACCCGGCCACGACGACTTCACCGTCACTCCGCGCCGCGGCCAGCTCATCGTCTTCGACAAGCTCGCCCGCGATCTCGTCGACCACATCCTGCTGCCGGTGCCCACCGCCGCCGGCAAGGGCGTACTGGTCGCACCGACCGTCTTCGGCAATGTGCTGCTCGGCCCCACCGCCGAGGACCTCGACGACAAGACCGCCACCGGATCGACCGCCGAGGCGATCGCCCTGCTCCGCGAGAAGGGCCGCCGCATCCTGCCCGGACTGCTCGACGAGGAAGCCACCGCCGTCTACGCCGGACTCCGTGCCGCGACCGGCCAGGAGGACTACCGCATCCGGTCCCGGCCGGAGCGGCGATGGATCACCGTCGGCGGCATCCGTTCCACCGGACTCACCGCCTCGATGGCCATCGCCGCACACGTCGTCGAACTGCTCGGGGACTCGGGCCTCGCCCTCGGCACCCCGTCCGAACTGCCGTCCGTCACCATGCCCAACCTCGGCGAGGCCTTCCCGCGCCCGTACCAGGACGCCGAACGGATCGCGGCGGATCCCGCGTACGGCACGCTGGTCTGCCACTGCGAACGGGTCTCCGCCGGCGAGATCAGGGACGCCCTGGCCGGCCCGGTGCCGCCGCACTCCCCGGGCGGTCTGCGGCGCAGGACGCGAGCCGGGAACGGGCGCTGCCAGGGGTTCTACTGCGGGGCCGCGGTCCGCGCGCTCTTCGAGGAGGCCCGGTCATGACCCGCCGTGAGCGGACCGTCGACGTACTGATCGTCGGGGGCGGCCCGGCCGGCCTCGGCGCCGGGGCCGAACTCGCCGCGTCCGGCGCGGGCCGCGTCGAGATCCTGGAACGCGAACAGGTCGCGGGCGGCATCCCACGTCACTGCCGGCACGGCGGATTCGGCGGCCGCACCATCGGCCGGGGAGGCGCGACCGGGCCCGCGTACGCCCAAGGCTGCGTGGCCGCCGCCGAACGCGCCGGAGCCGTCCTGCGCACCGGTGTCACCGTCACCGGCTGGGCCGGACCGCTGACCGTGGACACCACCGCACCCACCGGGCTCGAACGGATCACCGCCCGCGCGGTGATCCTGGCCACCGGCGCCCGCGAACGCCCGCGCAGCGCCCGCCTGGTCCCCGGCAGCCGCCCGCCCGGCGTCTACACCACCGGCGAGCTCCAGCAGGCCGTCCACCTGTACCGGCAACGCATCGGCACCCGGGCCGTCGTCGTCGGCGCCGGGCCCATCGGCCGTGCCGCGGCCGACACCCTGCGCATCGCGGGTGTGGACGTCGTCGCCATGGTCGGCGACCGGCCGGTTCCCCGGCTCACCGCCCTGACCCGGACCGGCGAGCGGACCCCGGTCCTCGGCCGCACCACCGTCACCGCCCTGACCGGCCGGGAACGGCTCACCGGAGTCCTGGTGCGCCACCACGACGGCCGGACCGCGACCCTGCGCTGCGACACCGTCGTCTTCACCGGCGACTGGATCCCCGATCACGAACTGGCCCGGCACGGCGGCATCACCCTCGACCCCGGCACCCGCGGCCCCGCGTACGACGCGTCCCACCGCACGGACCGCACCGGAGTCTTCGCCGTCGGCAACCTGCTGCACGGTGTGGAGAGCGCGGGCGTCGCCCTCGCCGAGGGCCGGGCCGTCGCCGCGCCCGTGCTCCGCCACCTGGCAGCCGGAGAATGGCCCACCGGACGGCCTTCCATCGCGGTCGGATCCCCGCTGCGGTGGATCGCCCCGAACCTCGTCGGCCCGGCCGGCGACCTCCCGCTCCGGGGCCGCCTCACCCTGCGCACCGACCGGCCGCTCACCGCGCCGCTGCTCGTCGTACGCCAGGACGGCCGGGAGCTCCACCGGCAGCGGCTGTTGCTGCCCGCCGTCCCGGACCGCCCGTTCCACCTGCGCGGCGACTGGCTCGACCGGGCCGATCCGCACGGCGGAACCGTACGGATCTCGGTGCGTTGACCGTACGTCAGGGAATCAGCAGCCAGTCCGAGCCGATCGCCGCGACCAGGCCGAGGGCCAGCAGCCAACTGCCGAGCCGGGTGCGGCCGTTGCGGCTCAGCTCGATCACGATCCCGCACAGGATCAGCGCGAGCCCGTACACCCCGACCACCAGGACGGACGAACGGCTGGCGATCCGCAGCGCGAGGACCACCGCCATCGCGGCCATGCCGACCGAGGAGAGAACCACCCGCAGCCGTCTCGCCTGGCGCGGCGTCAGCTTCCGGCCCTCGTTCTCCTCGTCCGCCCCCGGCTCCGGCTCCGGCTCCGTCTTCGCGACAGTCCCGGTCCCGGTCCGGGGCCCGGCCTCGGCCTCGGAGTCGGCCTTGGAACCGGCCTTGGGCTCGGCCTCGGAGTCGGCCTTGGGCTCGGCCTCGGAACCGGTCTTGGCCTTGGGCTCGGCCTTGGAACCGGCCGCGGAACCGGTCTCGGGGACGGGTATCGGAGTGCCCACGGCCTGGTCCTGGTCAGAAGTGCTCATGACGCGCGATCGTAATGGGTACGGGCGACCCTGTTCACCGCTCCGGGTGACGGGCGGCGCAATATGACGCTGCGCCGGCGCGCGCCGCAGCCCGGTCCTCGGCGCCACGATCCGGCTAGCGCGCCGGGGGCCGCAGACACGGCGCCTCGGCGATCGCGTCCACCGGCCTGCCGCGCACGCCGCCACGCACCGCCCCGCCACCGGCCGCGCTGTCAGCCGCCTCCACCCGCCCCGCCAGCTCCCCGGCCCAGCCGATCAGCCCCTCGACGCCGATCCCGTACGGCCGGGCTCCGGCGAACTTTGCGAGTGCCGCCGCCCCGCGCCGCAGCAGCCGGGCCCCGCCCGTCGCGTTGCCCCGGGCCGCATGGGTCAGCCCCACGGCCAGTTGCGCGAGACCGCGCCACAACTCCCGCTCCGCCACCGGGCCCGACTTCCACGCGTCCTCGAACACCTCGTGGGCATGGAACGGCATTCCCGCGTCCAGCAGCCGCTGCGCCTCGCGCACCGTCTCCTCCGGGGTGCGCACCACCCCCTCCGGCTGCCGTTCGACCCCCGGAGCCCCGTAGGGAAGGGGGCGTCCCAGCCCGTCGCGCGGGCGGGCGTTGCGCGCACGCCCCTCGATGTCGCGGTCCCTGCCAGTCTCTTCCACGCCACGATTGTGCCCCGCACCTGCGGCGAACTGTCCGAACCACTGTCCGTGGACCCCCGGACACGACTAGTGTCGAAAGCCATCCGTACCACCCTGGGGAGGGTAGGCATGAAGCCGTCCCGGCCGCTGTACGAGCGCGAACCGGAACTCGCCGCCGCCACACAAGCCGTGGACGCCCTTTGCGGCGCCCAGGCCGTCGGCGGGCTGCTGATCTTCAGCGGCGAGGCAGGCATCGGCAAGACGGCGCTGCTCGCCGAGATCCAGACGATCGCCGCCGACCGCTGCACCGTCTGGTCCGCGCGAGGCGGCGAAACCGTCACCTCCGTCCCGTTCCACGTCGTGCGCCAACTGCTGCAACCCGCGCTCGACCGGTTCCCGCCCGACGAGGTGCGGGCCCTGTTCGGGTCCTGGTACGAGATCGCCGCACCCGCCCTCGGACTGGCCGAGCCCTCCGGCCCGCAGCCCGACCCGCAGGGTGTCCGCGACGGCCTCGACTTCGTCGTGGCCCGGCTCGCGTCCCGGCTGAGCCACCGTCCGCTGCTGCTCATCATCGACGACGCGCACTGGGCGGACGGCGAATCCCTCGCCTGGCTCGCCTCGTTCACCGCCCGCCTCGGTGAACTGCCCGTCCTGGTGGTCCAGGCACACCGGCCGGAGGAGCTGGCCGCGCGGCAGAAGGAGAGCGGACCGGGCAGCGCCCACCCCTCCCAGGTCCGGGTCGCGCTGCGCGCACTCACCCCCGACGCCACCGCGGAACTGGTCCGCGCGGCCCTCGGTGAGCACGCCGACGACCCGTTCTGCCGCGAGGTCTGGGCCGTCACCGGCGGCAATCCCTACGAGGCGGTCGAACTCGTCGCCAAGGTCCAGGACCGCGAACTGGCACCGCTGGAGGAGTCGGCCGGACTGCTGCGCGAGCTCGGTGCCTCGGCCCGCGGCAGCGGCCTCGTGGCCCGGCTCGAACGACTCGGCACCAACGCCAACCGGTTCGCCTGGGCCGCCGCCGTGCTCGGCACCGACATCTCCCAGGACCTCGCCGCCACCCTGGCCGGCATGAGCTCCGCGGAGGCCGCCGACTGCACGGCGCGGCTGCGCGAGGCCCGTATCGTCACCGGCTTCGATCCCCTGGAGTTCGTCCACCCGCTCATCGCGAGTGCGGTGTACCGGTCCATCCCGCCGGCCACCCGCACCGCCTGGGCGATCACCCGCGCCGGACTCGGTCCCGCGGCCGCCTCCCGCCACCTGCTCGAAGTGCACCCGGACGACGACCAGGAACTGGTCGAGCAGCTCCGCGAAGCGGCCAAACAGCACCTCGCCGTCGGCGCCCCGGAAGCCGCCCGCCGCTGCCTCGAACGAGCCCTGCAGGAACCACCGCGCCAACGCGTGAAGGCCACCCTGCTGTACGAACTGGGCTGCGCCACCCTGCTCAGCTCCCCGGCCACCACCGTCCAGCACCTGCGCGACGCCCTCGAAATGCCCGGTCTCGACGTCGACCAGCGGGTCGACGCCACCTACCGGCTCGCGGCCGCGCACTCGCACAACAACCAGCTCAAGGAAGCGGCGAGCGCCCTCGCTGCGGAGGCCGCCCGCACCGCCCCGGGCCCCGGCCTGATGCGGCTCCAGGCGGCCCACTTCCTCTGGGAGGGCATGCAGGCGGGCGAGGAGGACGGGCCCGGCCGTTCCGGTCGCCTCGCCCGGAACGCCGACCATCTGCAGGGCCGCGACAACGCCGAGCGCGCCCTGCTCACGCTCCGCGCCTTCGACGCCATGCTGCGCGGCGAGAACTCCCAGCTGATCGTCGATCTCTGCGAACGTGCCCTGGTCGACGGCCACCCCGCCCGGGGCCTGGGCTGGACCGACTCGGAGTGGGGCTTCGAACTGCCGACCCTCGTCGGTATCACCTACGCCTTCACCGACCAGCTCGACCGGGCCGAGCAGCTCTTCGGCGAGGCCGTCCGCGCCTTCGAGATCTCCGGCTGGAGCGGCGCGCACCTCGCGTTCGCGCACACCCTGCTCGGACTGGTCCACCGCCGACGCGGACGTCTCGCCGAGGCCGAGGGCTTCCTGCGCGAGGGACTGCGCCTCGCCGACCGCGTCGGCAGCGGACTTCCGGTCCACTGGGACGCGGCCTGCCTGCTCATCGACACCCTGGTCGCCCGCGGCCGGGTCACCGAGGCCCGCGAGATCGCCGACCGCTACGCCTTCGGCGCGCCCTACCCGAGCGCGATGGTGCTGCCCGACGGCCCGTGCGTACGCGGTCGGCTGCTGCTGGCCGAAGGCCGTACGAAGGAAGCCGTCGTCGAACTCGAAGCGGCCGGCCAGGCCCTCGAACCCCGAGGCAGGTTCAACGGGGTGTGGGCACCCTGGGCCGGCGACCTGGCCCGGGCCCTGGCCGAGGATGACCCGGCCCGTGCCGCCCAACTCGCCGCCACGGCCCGGGTGCACGCCGAGCGCTTCGGCACGGACACCGCGATCGGTGAGGCCCTGCGCTGTGTCGCCCTGTTCGCCGCCCCCGAGGACGCCACCCACCTGCTGGCCGAGTCGGTCCGCCACCTGGAGGCATCCCCGTCCGCTTACGAACACGCGCTGGCCCTCGTCGACTACGGCATCGCGATCCGCTCACCGCGCGAACTGGCCCGGGCCCACAAACTGGCCACCGCATGCGGTGCGGAGTCCCTGGCAAACCGCGCCCACCAGGCACGGGCGTCGATCCGGTCCTCGGAGTGAGGTAATGTTTGTCCTGCGAGCCCACCGGGGAACACCGGGGGGAACCGCATCGGGACGTGGCGCAGCTTGGTAGCGCACTTGACTGGGGGTCAAGGGGTCGCAGGTTCAAATCCTGTCGTCCCGACTTGTTGAGAGTCGCAGGTCGAAGGGTCGTTCCAGAGAAATCTGGAGCGGCCCTTCGGTCGTTCCCGGGCCGGTCGGGAAGTCGGGCGCCCGGCTTCCTGCGCCCTCGCCGAAGTCGTACAACCGCTGCGCCCGCGGACCGAGTTGCCCCGTGCCCTGCCGGATTCCCAGCTGCTCGACGCTCCGCTCGTCGCCGGCCGACCGGCGATATTCGGCAGGGGCCTTCGTGACGGCACCCGGCAAGGCACGATCGGCACATGGAGAATCAGTCGAGAACCTTACCCACTGCCCCTGTTCGCCTGGCCGGGCAGAACATCGTGCTCAGAGAGTGGGACGATACAGACATTCCCGCATTGATCGAGATGTACGACGATCCGGAGATCAACCGCTGGACGCCCGTACCCTCACCGTTCGACGAGGACGCCGCCCGCGCGCACCTCGGCAAGGCCGGTGAGGCCCGGGCCGAGGGCCGTCGTGTGCAACTGGCCATCACGGCCGACGGCGGGCAGCCGCAGGGCGAGGTGCTGATCTGGTGGGACGACCTCGACGACCGGGACATCGAACTCGCCTACGGCGTCGGGCCCCGGTTCCGGCGTCGGGGGCTGGCGTCCGCAGCCGTCACGGTCGCCACCGGGTACGCCCTTCAGCACTGTGGGGCGAGGCGCGTGCTGCTCCGGATAGAGGTCGACAACGGCCCGAGTGCCGCCGTGGCGCGATCGGCGGGATTCGCGCCCACCACGGACGAACTCGTCGCGCGGGAGGCGAAGGGGCGGCGAGTGCTGCTGCGGACCTGGTGCCACGGGAGCGGCGAACCGGCGCCCTGACCCGCCTCGGTGTCACCCCCGAGCCGCCCGGACGCCCCGGGCCGCTCGGGCCCACCGCGCTGGAACGAAGCAGGCCGAACGGGGCAGGGCGCGGCGGTCTCCGGGAGGCGTGCCGAGCCGGCAGCCGGTCCTTCCGCCCGCACCCTCACCGCCGGCGTCCCTGCCCGAAGGCGCTCAAGGGGTCTGCCGCCGCCTCAGTCGAAGAGCTTGTCCAGGAACGCGTCGAGGTTGCTCCTGGTCCGCTCCACCTGCTCCGCCATCGTCAGGGACTCCTTGAACCGGGAGCCGGGCGCCGCGGTCTTCCTGCCCCGGACATACAGCGAACAGGCGAGGTCGGTGCAGATGTACAGCCCGACCGAATTGCCCTCGCGCCCGGCCGCGCCGGTCTTGCGGGCGGTCATCAGCGATACGCCGCTCCCCGGGTGGGTGGTGAGGCAGAGCGAGCACATGCTCCGATGGAGGAAGCCGCGCTGCTGGGAGGGGAAGCGGAGGGTCACGCCGATGAGCTCGCCCTCGCGTTCGGTGACGATGTAGCTGCGCCCGGGCGCGGAGAGATCCCGCCACCCCAGGAAGTCCAGATCGTCCCAGGGCTGCTCCTCCAGATCGCGGGGGAGCGGCAGACGCTTGGCCTCCCCCTTGGAGCAGTTGACGAACGATGCGCGGATGTCCTGCTCGGTCACGGCCTTCATGCGAGGGACGCTAACTCTGCCTACGACCACTAGGCAAATGATTAATGGGGCAAGGTTATGTATCGGTCCCGGCGGCCCCCGCGCCGTCCGCGATCATCAGCCGGTGCGCGGGCGGGTGCTCGATCGACAGGTCCGGGCGCCAGGCCGCGAGCACCTGCGCGGAGGGGGCGAACAACGGCCCGGGCAGGGCGTCGGGCGCCGTCCACCGCCAGGCGTCGATCAGGTGCGGTTCGGTCACCCGCGGAGCTCCCGACCGTACGGTCACCTCGGCGCCCATCGACACCCGGTTGATGCCCCCGACCACGTCGTGGAGCATGGCGAAGACGCGTACGGCCGCCGCGTCGGCCTCCAGCCCCGTCTCCTCGCGCAGCTCACGGACGGCCGCCTCGGCGATCGACTCGTGCGTCGGGTCGACCTTGCCGCCGGGCAGTTCCCAGGTTCCGCCGTGGTGCCTGCCGAGGAGGATCCGTCCCCGGCCGTCCTGTACGACAACCCCCACCCCGAGCGCCGCCTGCGCCTTCGGCGGGCGGGTGTTGCGGGAAGAGGCGTCCGCGGGTGTGGTCGTCATGGTGCTCCCTGTGTTCCTCGCAGGCGGGGAGGGGCGCGGGCGCGGGGCCCGGCACTCCGGTCGTACGAGGCAGCCTACGGACCACCGCGGTGCCGCACGCCGCGCGGGCCGCACCGCGGAGCGACGGCCGGGAGATTCAGACGGTCAGGTGCAGTGAGGTCGCCGAGATGCCCAGCCGCACCGTCTGCCCCCATGTCAGTTCCAGCGCGTCCGTCTCCATCCCGTCGCCGAAGACCACCAGCCGGTCGGACTCGACGGTGAGTCTCAGCCCCTCTTCGCGCCCCAGCTCGCCCGCGACCTGCGAGGTGCCGGTCACGGGCGACGGCCAGGCCTCGCGGACGAACCAGATCAGGCGCGGGTCGGTGGGCGCCGGAAGGCGGAGTTCGCTGTGGCGTTCCTGCCACAGCGAGCGGATCCATCCCGTGGCGCCGGTGCCGGTGCCGACGAGTACGCCGGAGGAGGCCTGCGGCTCGACGGGCGCGTCGGGGGCGTCCGGGCCGATCCGGTAGCGGGCGGTCTGATGGCCGGGCGGGCCGAGGTAGATCTCGTTGAGGGCGAGGAGGCGCTGGGTGTCGTCGGACACCGCCTCGACCATGGTGAGTTCGTCCGCCGTGCCGCCGGGGGACACGGCCGCCCGGAGCAGGGCGGCCGCGTCGCCGGGCCGGTGACGGACGAGCACGCCCGGATTGCGCCCGGGGTCGGTGTCGATGCCCACCACGGGCTGGCCGGAGAGGTACTTGGCGGCGTTGGCGACCAGCCCGTCCTGACCGACGACGACCACCACGTCCTCCGGCCCGAAGAGGAAGCGGTCGAGATCCGCGCGCTCCACCCGCGACTGACGCCACTGCAGCGGTACGGCCGCCGCCACGTCGGCCAGTGCCTGCCGGCTCCGCCGGTGCCGCTGTGTCACCGGGTCGATGGAGCGGCCGCGGCTGGACAGGAAGAAAGCGGCCTGCCCGTGTGTGCCGTGCCGGGCCAGCAACTCCTCGTACTCGGTGGTGCGGTGGACCAGTACCGCGCGCGGGGCGAGGCTCATGCTCGGGTGTCCGGGCCGGCGCCGCCGAGCTTGCTGAGCAGTCCGGTGAGCACATCGGGGGAGAGGGTGAGGTTGTCGATGTGCGGCAGGTTCTCGGCGAGCCTGGTCGCCGCCAGGGCGTGCAGGGTCGCGGCCTCCACTTCGCCGTGCACCCGCAGCCAGGCCGCCTGGGACTCCGCCCGTGCGGCGCCGACCTCGCGGGCCGCCTCGGCCTCGGCGCGGGCCAGCCGCACCTTGCGTGCTGCCTCGGCCTCGGCGCGCACCCCGTCGGCCGCCGCGTTCTCCTCGGCCTCGCGGCGGGTGTTGGTACCGCGCTGTTCGACCAACTGCTCTTCCCTGCGGGCCAGTTCGATCTGGCTGGCGAGCTCGTTCTCGGCGATGGCCCGTTCCCGTTCCACGGCCACCGCGCGGCGCTCGTAGGTGGCCCGGTCGGCCTCCTGCTGGATCTGCTCGCGGGCGGGGGTGCGCAGGGCGCGCTCCACCTCGGCCTCGGGGCGGATCGCCACCACCCGTACCGCGACCACATCGATCCCGGTGGCGGGCAGCCGCGGTTCGGCGGCGAGCCCTGCCGCGACCCGGTCGCGTACCGATGCGACACCGTCGACCAGCGCCTCGGCCAGCGCGGTCCTGGCCAGTACGTCCAGGGTGTGCTGCTGGGCGGTCTCGGTGAGCAGGGTGGCGATCTGCTCCAGCGGCGCACCGCGCCAGACCCCGGTGTCCGGGTCGACCGAGAAGTCCAGCCGGGCGGCCGCCTCGGCCGGATCGCTGATCCGGTACGTCACGGTGGCCTGCACGGTCACATCCTGGAAGTCGGAGGTGCGGGCGTGGAACGCCATCGCCAACTCCCTGTCGTTGACCGGTACTTCCGAGAGTGCGGCGCTCAATGACCGGTACCAGAAGCTCAGCCCGGGCCCGTCGTGTGCCAGCCGGCCGCGCTTGTGGTGGCGGATGTGCGCGGTGGGCGCGGAGCGCAGATGGCGCCAGCCGAAGCGCCTGGTGATGTCGGCCATGTCGGGCCCCCTCTTTTTCTCGTCATGGGGACGATAAAGGGGGGCGCGGTTATCGTCAAGGGGACGAGAAAAGGTTTTTCCGCCGCTGCCTCAGCGCGGCTCCCGCGGCCGGGGTGCTCCGGGCCCGTCACCCGGTCCGCCCTTCGCCGCGAGGAACCTCGCCGGCACCTCACCCCCGCCGTGCACCGCCAGGTCGGCGCCGTTGACGTACCCGGCCAGATCGCCCGCCAGGTACAGGCAGGCGCGCGCCACGTCGTCCGGCGCCGCCATCCGCCGCATCGGGACGACCCCGGCCACCGCGGCGCCGCCGTCCTCGCCGTAGACCGACGCCGCGCTCCGTGTGCGGACGAGCCCGGTCGTGATGTGGTTGACCCGCACCTTCGGTGCCCACTCCAGGGCCAGCGCCCGGGTCAGCCCCAGCAGGCCGGCCTTCGCCGCCGTGTACGCGGCCGTGCCCGGCTGCGGGGTGTGCGCGGAGACGCTGCCTATGTTGACGATCGAGCCCCCGTCGCGTTGTCCCTGCATGATCCGGTTGGCCGCCTGCGACACGTAGAACGGGGCCAGCAGATTCAGGGCGACGATCTTCTCGACGAAGCGCGGTGACACCGTGGCCGCGTCCGCGTCGGGGGAGCCGCCCGCATTGTTGACGAGCACGTCCAGCCGTCCGAACCGCTGCACCGCCGCGTCGGCCAGCCCGGCGGCGGCCGCCGGGTCGCGGACGTCGGCCGACCGGAAGTGCGCCCGGCGTGTGCCGCTTCCGGGCAGCTCCGGTGGTTCGCCGCGGCCGCAGACCAGCACCTCCGCGCCGGCGGCGAGGAACGCCTCGGCGATCGCGGCGCCGATGCCCTTCGTGCCGCCGGTGACGATCACCGCTCGTCCCGTGAAGTCGATGGGATTGCCGATGTCCATGGATCCGCCCCGCCGTTCTCCGGAATGCGTGCGCGGCCGAGCTCCGCGCCGGTCGGTCGGTCGAGAGAATCTACCAACTGTTTGTTTGGTGGACTAGCCGTCGGTCCGGCCGGGCGCGACGGCGGTGTGCGGGGGTGCGCGGGGCTGGGACCGCGGGCGGCCGGTGACTCCCCAAGGGGTCACCGGCCGCCCGGATGGTGCGCCGCCCCCGTCCCCACGGTGCGGCGCCGGCGGGCCGTCGTCATCCGCTCGGGCGACGGCCCACGTCTGGGGGGCGGTCCTCAGGCCGAGGACGCGCCCAGTCCGAGCGAGGGGAGGATCGCGTTGTTCACGAAGCGGGTGAGATACGCCTCGTCCGCGTACTTCCCCTCCAGCAGCGGCCGGACGCGCATCGCGCCGAGGAGCTGCGCGGAGACGAACTCCGCCGCCGGGTTGTCCGCCGGGATCTCGCCACGCTCCGCACCGCGCCGGACCATCTCGTCGATCGTCGCGAGCCCGGGCAGGATCAGCGCCTCGCGCAGCGCGCACAGCAGCTCGGGGCTCTGCAGTGCGGCATGACTGAGCGCGTGCATGAGGGGAGTGTCGCGGCCGGAGCCCGCACCGATCGCCCGTGCCGCCTCACGCAGATCCCCCGCGAGCGAGCCGGTGTCGATGTGCGGGAGCAGTGCCTGCCGGGTGCCGTGCAGCGCGGCCACGACCAGTTCGGGCTTGGAGCCCCACTGCCGGTAGAGCGTGGACTTGCCGCAACGGGTCCGGGAGGCCACCCCTTCCATGGTGAGCGCCTCGTAGCCGGACTCTCTCAGCATGTCGAGCACCGCCGCGTAGAACTCCTGCGCCCGCTCCGGTGTGATCTTCGAGCGGCGTGGCGTCTGTGCCGGTCCCGGCGCGGTTTCCTGCGACGACATGTGTCTTCCCTCCCGGCGAATCTGCGACGAGGTCTTCGATACGCCAGTGTACCGATACGCGCGTGTACCGATACGTTCGCGTATCGGTACACTGGCGTATCGATACGGCGTGGACTGGACCATGCCGCCGTAACACCGCTTCGTCAGCAAAGGGGCACCGGGTGATGTACGCCGGTAGCGAGCCAGCAGATCGGGAGCCGGACAGTTCTGCCCGACCGCCCCTCGTCCGCGAACTTCTCCTGGTCGTGGGACTCTTCGTGATCTACAAACTCGGCCGGCAGGCCGCGAACGGTCATGTCGACGAGGCGTATCGAAACGCCGGGAACGTCTGGGACTTCGAGCGTTCCGTGCACCTGCCGGGCGAGGCCGCGGTGCAGAGCCTGCTGCTGCACGACGAGACGCTGATCCACCTCGCGAACACCTACTACGCGACCGTGCACTTCCCGGCCACGCTGCTCTTCCTGGTGTGGCTCTACTGGCGCCGCCCGCGCCACTACATGTGGTCGCGCCGCATCCTCGCCGCACTCACCGGCGCCGCGCTCGCCCTCCACCTCCTCTTCCCGCTCGCCCCGCCGCGACTGCTGGCCGCCACCGGACTGGTCGACACCGCCCAGGTGTACGGACCGTCGGTGTACGGGGCGACGCCCGCGACCGACTCGATGGCGAACCAGTTCGCCGCGATGCCCTCCCTGCACTTCGGCTGGGCGGTGATGGTCGCCGTCGGGCTGATCGTCGCGACCCGGTCGCGGTGGCGCTGGCTGTGGCTGCTGCATCCGCTCGTCACCCTGCTGGTGATAGTCGGCACGGCCAACCACTACTGGCTCGACTCGATCGTGGTGTCCGCGCTGCTCGCGGTGGCCTTCGCGGCGCTGCGGCTGCCGCGCACGGACCCGGTACCGGCACACCTCCCGTGGCTGCCCGCGCCGGGCGAACCCGTGCCGTCGGCGCTGCCCGGGACCGCCGAGCCCGCGGTCTCCACCGGTTACGCCGGTTACGCCGGTTACGCCGGTTCCCGGACGTACTCCTCGTCGCCGTACACCTCCAAGGGCCCGACCGGAGCACGGCGATGAACGCCACCGTGATCGCGGTCGCGCTGTCCCTGGTCTCCGCCGCCGCCTACGCGTCGGCCGCGGTGGCGCAGGCCCGGCTCGCCGGACGGACCGAACCGGGCGCCGGGGTACTTCGGCTGCTGGGCCGAGGCGCCTGGTGGTCGGCGGTCGCGCTGAACGCCGGGGGTGCGCTGCTGCACGTCGCGGCGCTCAAGTACGGCCCGCTCACCCTCGTCCAGCCGCTCGGCGCCCTCACGCTGGTCGCCGCGGTCCCGCTGGGCGCCAGGGCCGCCGGTCGCCGGGTCACCCGGACCGAGTGGCGTGGCACGATCCTCACCCTGCTCGGCCTCGGCGCCCTCCTGATGACCGCGGGCGGCGCCGCCCCGCACGAGACACTCAGCCTGCCCGAGGCGCTGGCCGTCGGGGCCGGAACGATGGCGGTCGTCGCCGGCCTCGGCCGCCCGGGTGCGCGTCCGGGCCTGCGGCACGCGGCGGCCTCCGGCATCACGTCCGGGGTCGCCTCCGCGCTCACCCAGACCCTGACCGTCTCGGTCACCGACCACACCGGTCCGCTGTTCAGCTGGCGCCTGGTCGTCGTCGCGCTGCTGGTCTCCGCGTTCGCGATGAGCGGGCTGCTGCTCTCCCAGACCGCCTACCGCGGCGGGCTCGGCGCGCCCCTGGCCGTCGTCACCCTCGCCAACCCGGTGGCCGCCGCGGCCATCGGCCTCGCCCTGCTCGGCGAACGCCTCCAGGGCGGTGCGACCAGCCTTCTCCTGGCACTCCTCGGGACGGCGGCGGCCGTGCGGGGCGTCATTCTGCTCAGCCGCGCCCAGGCGCGGACCTCGGCCCCCGGTGACCGGGCCGTGGCGGCCCCGGTGCCGCCGGCCGGGCCACCGTCACGCGTGGTGACCGGGAGCCGGGCGACGGCGGGCGGCCGAGTGCTGCGCCCGGAACTCGAACTCGACCGGGTGCCGGTGGGCGGGTCGTAGCGGGCCGGGAGCGGTGGGCGGTCCGGCTCCCGGGGCGAGTGGTACGCGGCGTTGCCCGGCCCGTCGCCCCGCCCTCAGCCGCCCGACGGACCGGGCTTACCGTCCTCGCCGAGCGCCCGGGTCAGCCAGCCGATCCAGAAGTTCTCCAGGTCGATGCCGCCGCGCAGCACCAGGTGCCGCAGCCGGTCCTCCTCGGAGTCGCGTCCGGGCGGGAAGTCCCGCTCCTCGATCTCCAGATACTCCGCCAGCTGCTCGCGGTGCAGGGCCAGGTGGCGGCGGAGTTCCGCGTCCAGGCCGGGGGCTCCGACGACCGCCGCCGCCCGCATGCGCAGCAGCAGCGGATCCCGGACCTGCTTGGGGTCCTCCGGGCGGGCCACCCAGGCGCGGAGCGCCTCGCGGCCGGCCGGCAGCACCTCGTACTCCTTCTTCCGGCCGCGGGCCGGCTGCGCCGAGGGCAGCGCCCGGATCCGGCCGGCCTGCTCCAGCTTCCCCAGTTCCCGGTAGATCTGCTGGTGGGTGGCGGACCAGAAGTAGCCGATCGACCGGTCGAACCTGCGGGTCAGCTCCAGCCCGGACGACGGCTTCTCCAGCAGGGCGGTGAGAATCGCATGGGGGAGTGACATGGGGTGCATCCTATGGACGGCCGGCCGTGACCCGGCGCGGCAGTGGCCTCATGGACGCCGCGACCTCGTGGTGTGCGGGCCGGTCCACGAGGCCACGGCGACCGTGCGTCAGAGTGCGGCCGCGAGCTCCGTGCCCTGGCGGATCGCCCGCTTGGCATCCAGTTCGGCGGCCACATCGGCACCGCCGACGAGATGGGCCGGGCGGCCCGCCGCGAGCAGCTCCTCGTACAGGTCGCGGCGCGGCTCCTGACCGGCGCAGAGCACGATCGTGTCGACCGGCAGCAGGTGCTGTTCCCCGTCGACCGTGAGGTGCAGACCCTCGTCGTCGATCCGGTCGTAGGCGGCGCCCGCGATCGTCGTGACGCCGCGGTGCCGCAGTTCGGTGCGGTGGATCCAGCCGGTCGTCTTCCCCAGCCCCGCACCGACCTTGCCGGTCCTGCGCTGGATCAGGTGGACGGTCCTGGGCGTCTTCGGACGCTCCGGGGCGCGGAGCCCGCCCCGCTCGCGGTACTCGGTGTCGACCCCCCACTGCCGGAAGAACACCTCGGGGTCGCGGCTCGCCGCGTCGCCCGAGTCGGTCAGGAACTCGGCGACATCGAAGCCGATGCCGCCCGCCCCGATGATCGCGACCCGTTCGCCGACGTGCGCCCGGTCGCGCAGGACGTCGAGGTAGCCGACCACGCTGGGGTGGTCCTGGCCGGGGATCGCGGGGGAGCGCGGAGTGACACCGGTGGCGAGGACGACCTCGTCGAAACCGGCGAGCGCGCCGGCCGTGACCCGCGTACCGAGCCGGAGCTCGACCTTCTCCTCCCGGAGCCGGGTACGGAAGTAGCGCAGCGTCTCGTCGAACTCCTCCTTGCCGGGAACCCGGCGCGCCACGTTCAGCTGGCCGCCGATCTCCTCGGCCGCGTCGAACAGCGTCACCTCGTGCCCGCGCTCGGACGCCGAGACGGCACACGCGAGCCCGGCGGGCCCGGCACCCACGACCGCCACCCGCTTCACGGTGCGGGTCGGCGACAGGGTGAGTTCGGTCTCGTGGCAGGCGCGCGGATTGACCAGGCAGGAGGTGACCTTGCCACTGAAGATGTGGTCCAGGCAGGCCTGGTTGCAGCCGATGCAGGTGTTGATCGCGTCGGCGCGGCCCGCGGCGGCCTTCGCGACGAAGTCGGGGTCGGCGAGGAACGGCCGGGCCATCGACACCAGATCCGCCCGCCCCGAGGCGAGGACCTCCTCGGCGACCTCGGGCGTGTTGATGCGGTTGCTCGTCACCAGTGGTACGGAGAGGGCTCCGCGCACCTTCTCGGTGACCCAGGTGTAGGCGCCGCGCGGCACCGAGGTGGCGATGGTGGGGATGCGGGCCTCGTGCCAGCCGATCCCGGTGTTGATGATCGTCGCACCCGCCGCCTCGATCTCGCGGCCGAGCCGCACGACCTCCTCCAGCGAGGAACCCCCCGGAACCAGGTCCAGCATCGACAGCCGGTAGATCAGGATGAAGTCGCTGCCGACCCGCTCGCGGACCCGGCGCACGATCTCGACGGGGAACCGGATGCGGTTCTCGTACGAGCCGCCCCAGCGGTCGGTGCGGTGATTGGTGGCGGCGGCGATGAACTCATTGATCAGATAGCCCTCGGAGCCCATGATCTCGACCCCGTCGTACCCGGCAAGGCGCGCCAGCTCGGCCGCCCTGACGAAGTCCTCGATGGTCTCCTCGACCTCGTCGTCGTCGAGGGCGTGCGGGGTGAAGGCGCTGATCGGCGCCTGGATCGCGCTCGGAGCCACCAGGTCGGGGTGGTGCGCGTACCGCCCGAAATGCAGGATCTGCATGGCGATCCGGCCACCCGCCGCATGGACGGCCGAGGTGACCCGCGCGTGCTGCTCGGCCTCCGCCTCGTCCGTCATCTTCGCCCCGCCGGGGAAGGAGCAGCCCCGGGCGTTGGGGGCGATGCCACCGGTGACCATCAGCCCGACGCCGCCCCGGGCGCGCTCCGCGTAGAAGGCGGCCATCCGCTCGAAGCCGCGCTCGACCTCTTCGAGACCGATGTGCATCGAGCCCATCAGCACCCGGTTGGGAAGGGTGGTGAACCCCAGGTCGAGCGGGCTCAGCAGATTCGGGTACGGGCTCATGCGGCGGCTCCTCGCGCAGTGTCGTCTGCGCCAGTTGTAGACCACCGGAACGGCATTGTGCAACAAGTTGCACAATGGCGTGGGTCTCACCCGGGCGTGCCTCGGCGGCGCGGGTGGGGCATCCCCCGAACGGCGTAGCACCGGGACGCACCGGTGCCCCGCTCCACGGAAGGTGGAATGGCGGCATCCGCCCGGCACGGCGTGGTTGCCCCTCCTGCTCCACCCGCCCCCGAACCCCTGCGGAGACACCCATGGCCTGCCTCGACCGGCGTGACCTCGGCCTGCTCGCCCTGCGCGTCGGCACCGGCGCGGTACTGGCCGCGCACGGCACCCAGAAACTGGCCGGGTGGTTCGGCGGCGGGGGCATCGAGGGAACCACGGCCGCGATGGAGGCGATGGGCTTCCACCCGCCGAAGCACAGCGCGGTCGCCGCCGGGCTCGGCGAGGCCGGCGGCGGAGTGCTGCTGGCCCTCGGCCTCGCCACCCCGGCGGCCGGAGCGGCCGCGGCCGGGGCGATGGCGGGGGCCGTGGCCGTCCACGCACCCGCCGGATTCTTCGCACAGGGCGGTGGCTACGAGTACCCGGCGTTCCTCGGCTTCACCGCCGCGACGATCGGCCTGACCGGGCCGGGGCGCTACTCCGTCGACGCGGTCACCCGGCACGCCTTCAATCAGCCGTGGATGGTGGCCCTGGCCTTCGCGGGCAGTGCCGTCGCGGCGGCGGCCGTGGTCGGCAGGCGTGCCAGGGGACGGGTCGTGATCGACCCCGACACGACCTGACCGGACCGCGCCGAAGGCCGGGTCGGGACCGGGCGGCACCCCGGGAGGGAGCCGCCCGGTCCCGGCCCCGCTACTTGCGGAAGGTCAGCGAGGCGGCCCGGGAGGCGTTCCCGTACGCGTCGACGGCGACGACCCGGGCCACGTACCGGCCGCCGCGGACCGTGCCCGGCACCGGGATGTCCAGGCTGTTCGGGCGGGGCATGAAGTAGTAGTCCGAGAGGACCTTGGACGAGACGACCGAGGCGCCGGTCGCGGCATCGGTGACATCGACCTCGTAGTGGTGGACCATCTGGTCGTCGGTGGCCTGCGCGATCCGCAGCGCCGTGCCGCCCTTGGCGTCATGGACCCGGGACAGCGGCTTGCGGGTGGTGAACTTCGGCGCCACGGTGTTGCGTTCGGCGTCCGTGTAGCGGAAGTTGTCCTTGATCTGCCGGCCCGTCGAACCCTTGAGCCGCACGGTCCAGGTGGATCCGCCGAGGGTGCCCGCGCTGGCGTACGGCGGCTGCCAGTTCGCCGACCACTGGCCACCGGTGTAGATGTCGTGCTTGTCCGCGGCCATGTTCACCCGCGCCATCTCCGTACGGTCCTTGTAGACCTCGACGAAGAGCGCCTGGGCGGTGGGCGACTCGAAGCGGTCGGCGAGACCGTCGTCGGTGACCATCTGGTAGCCGTGGTCGACCTCGATGTACGACATCGAACCGTCGTTGACCGAGGTGAAGTCGCGCTGGTGGATCGAGCGGTCGTCGTTGATGTTCAGATGCGAGTGGCCGGAGAAGAGAATGGCCTGCGGGAAGGCGCTCAGGTCCTCGGCGAGCCGCGGGTTGGAGGCCTGCTGGCCGTCCATCGTCGTCCCGGTGGTGGGCCGGTGGCCCTGGACCAGGACCGGCTTGCCCGCGTAGGCCCGGTCGGCGGTGATCGCGGCGAGCCGCCCCTTGAGCCAAGCGCGCTGGGCGGTGTCGGAGTTGTACGTCTCGGCGTTGACCGTGAGGACGTGCAGTCCCTTCACGTCGGACTCGTAGTAGCCGCCGCCGGAGTCGGGGAACCAGGCCTTGGGATAGCCGGCCCGGATCGCGGCGAGGCTCGCGTCGTGATTGCCGTTGGAGATCAGCAGCTGGGTGCGGGTCATGCCCTTGCGGGCGAGATTGGCCTGGAAGATCTCGGAGACGATCCTGTGGTCGGGGCCCTTGCCGTCACCGTTGTCGTTGATCATGTCGCCGTTGGACAGGATCGCGTCGGGCTCGGGGAAGATCGACCCGATGGTGTCGAAGAAGCTCTCGTACTTCTTGTCGGCGGTCGCGTGGCTGCCGACGTGCACGTCGGACATGACGACGAGCCGGGCGAGCGGCTTCTCCCGCGTCTTGATCAGATAGCCGTAGGACACCGGGACGCTGCTCAGCCTGCCCCGGAAGGCGACCGCGGTGACATTGGTGTCCTTCTTGATCCGCAGCGGGCGGCCGGCGGAGTAGGCGCGGCTGTCACGGGTCGGGGTCGTGCCGTCCAGCGTGTAGCGGACGGTGGTGCCGCGCTCGGCCCGGAACTTCAGCTCGACGGAGTGCTCGTACCGCCCGCCCGGGATGCTGACGCCGGGTGCGGCCGGGGTGTGCGCGCCGGGGGCGTCGGCCTGCGCGGCGGTCGGGGCGACGAGCGCGACGGACGTCGCGGCGATCACGAGAGGGGTGATTCTCACGGGGGTACCTGTTCTCCGGCCCGGGAAGTCCGTCTGGATTCCCGGCCTGGTCGCATAACGGATGAATAACCGGTCTGAACCAGAGACGTTAGGTGTCGTGAGTCAGGCAGCGGTGCGGCCCGGTCGACTTCCCGGTGAAGTGATCATGAATGTCTGGCTGGGCACGGGCGGGTGGCGACGACTCGGCGGCCGGGGCTGGGTGGCGGTCGGGAG
>NZ_JBCEWQ010000127.1:0-26189 GCF_038448545.1 Streptomyces sp. CLV115 | reverse complement strand
GCCGACGGCTTGCCGCACACTCATGGAAGAGCGGCAAGACGTCGGCCGCCGGCGTGAGGCGGGTGCTACTTGGGCGGGCGGATGTTTCCGCCGCCCGTGCCGCCCTGCTGTTCGCACTGCTCCTGCAGCTTCCGGGCCTTCTCCTGGAGCCGCTGGCGCTGCTCAGGGTCGGTGGTGCGCTCGGCGGCCTCGGTCATGTGCCGGGCCTTCTCGCGCAGCTGCTGCGCACGGTCACCGGATTCACGTGCAACGCTCATCATCGCTCCTTGTGCGGTTGGGAAGAGCGGGCTCCATCAGAGAACCAGCGCCGCCGGGCCACCGCACCTCGAATCGTCACTCTGAGTCACGGTTCAGGAGGGGGGTTGCGACGCTGGCATGATCGAGGACATGAACGAGAGCATCATCGCCGCGTGTGACGGGGCGTCCAAGGGCAATCCGGGACCTGCGGCCTGGGCATGGGTCGTGGCCGACGCGCAGGGCCGGCCCGAACGCTGGGAGGCGGGGCCGCTGGGCACCGCGACCAACAACGTCGCCGAACTCACCGCGCTGCTGGAGCTGTTGGGGTCGACCGACGCCGCCGTGCCGATCGAGGTGCGAATGGACTCGCAGTACGCGATGAACGCGGTGACCAAGTGGCTGCCGGGATGGAAGCGCAACGGCTGGAAGACCTCGGCCGGCAAGCCCGTCGCCAACCGCGACCTGGTGACCGCCATCGACGACCGGCTGACCGGCCGGACCGTGCGCTTCACCTACGTCCCGGCCCACCAGGTGGACGGCGACCCGCTCAACGCGCTCGCCGACCAGGCGGCCAGCGAGGCAGCGGTGGCCCAGCGGCCGGCCGGAACCGCGCACGGCTCCGCGCAGTTGCCGACTCCGGCCCCCGCCCGGGCGACCGAGGGCCGACGTGCCGGTGCGGTGACGAAGAAGGCGGCGGGCACGGCACGTCCCGCCCGTTCCGGCGGCACCATCAAGGCCAGGTTCGCGGGCCGCTGCCACTGCGGAAAGCCCTATGCGGCACAGGAAATGATCGCCAAGAACCCCAACGGCTGGGGCCACCCGGAGTGCCGCACCGCCCCCGCCTGATCCGGGCGAAAGGCCCCGGAGCGCCACGAAGGCCCCGGCCGGCGTGTCATGATGCGGCTCTGACGGCGGCGTCCGCGCACCGCTGTGCCGAGGCCCCGGGCCGGCCGCGGTGCGGCGCCGCTCGTGACGGCTGGACGCTGGGGGGCGGATGGGAAACACGGGCACGGTTCTGCGCGAGCTGCGCGGCGCGCAGAAGACGGCCAAGGGAGTGTCGCTCTACTCGCGGTACGTGAACCGGCCGGCCGGTCGGGTCTTCGCGGCCGGTGCGTACCGGATCGGGCTGACGCCCAATCAAGTCACCTTGCTCAGTGCGGCGTTCACTTTCACGGCGATCGCCTCGGTGGCGCTCGTCCGGCCGTCCTCCGGGCTTGCGGTCGTGGTGTACGCGGGTCTCGCCATCGGCTTCGCCCTCGACTCGGCCGACGGCCAGCTGGCCAGGCTCACCGGCGGGGGTGGCCCGGACGGCGAGTGGCTGGACCATGTCGTGGACTGCGCCAAGATGATCCTGGTGCACACCGCCGTGCTCATCTCCTTCCAGCGGTTCTCCGGGCTGCCCGGCGAGGGCTGGCTGCTGCTGCCGTTGGGCTTCCTGTTCACGGCGGTGCTGACGTTCTGCGCGGGACTGCTGCGCGAACAGCTCGGAAAGGCGGCCGCCCGGCCCGCGGCGGGCACCGGCCCCGGCACCGCCGCCCCGGTCTCGCGGCTGCGGGCAGTGGTGCTGCTGCCGGCCGACTACGGGGTGTTCTGCCTGGTCTTCCTGCTTCTCGGTGACCGCACCGCGTTCCGCGTCGGATACGCGGCACTCGCCGCCGTGCACGCGCTGTTCCTGGTGGCGTTCCTCGCCAAGTGGTTCCGGGAGCTCAGAGCGCTCCGGACTGCCGACTGACGAGTGTGTCCAGCGCCCGGCGCAGCTGGGTGCTGGACGTGTGCACGGTGTACGGGAAGTAGACGACCTCCACGCCGACCTCGGCGAAGTCGCGTTCCAGCCGTCTTCCCTTCTCCGTGTCCCGCCAGTCGTCCCCCTTGAAGATCACGTCGAACCTCACCTGCTGCCAGGTCTCGACCTTGTCGGGCACCGTCTCGACGAACGCGGCGTCCACGTACCGCACGCTGCGTACGATCTCCAGGCGTTCCGGCAGCGGAATCACCGGCCGATGGCCCTTGGCGAGCGCGGCCATCTCGTCCGAGACGACTCCGGCGACGAGGTAGTCGCACTGGCTGCGGGCGTGCCGCAGGATGTTGAGGTGCCCCACATGGAAGAGGTCGTAGACCCCCGGCGCGTAGCCGACCCTGTGCACCATCCGTTCTCTCCCCCCACGGTGAACGTGATGTCCGTGTCCCGCAGCAGTTTTCCGGACATGGCATCCGGTGCGGTGGGATATCGGCATCGGTGTTGATGGAGCAACGACCTTACTGTGAAGACCACTTGCGCATCACGTGAACGGATAAGCTCGCTTTTGGGGCTGTTCTCCGGGAGAAACCCGGGGGAACACCGAATGTTCCGGGGGGAAGGCGGGCGCCCATGTCCGATGCCGATCGTCACAAGCTGTTCGAGGGACGTACCCTGCTGGTCGTCTCGACGAACTACGCACCCGAGCTGACGGGCATCGGCCCGTACGCCGCACAGCTCGCCGAGCACTGGGCGCAGGCCGGGGCGGAGACCCACGTACTGACCGGGATGCCGCACTACCCGTCCTGGCGGACCGACGCGGAGTACCGGGGGGTGTGGCGGGTGGCCGAGAAGCGGGCCGGGGTCACCGTGCACCGCCGAAGACACTATGTGCCGTCCCGTCAGACCGCCCTGCGCAGAGCGGTGTTCGAGGCTACGGTGTTGGGTCATGGTCTGCTGTCGCCGCCCGCCGCCCGGCCGCCGGACGTGGTGGTCTCCCAGATACCCAGTCTCGCCGGTGGTGTCATCGGTGCCCGGCTGGCCGGCCGGCACAAGGTCCCGTACATACCCGTCGTGCAGGACCTGATGGGCGCCGCCGCCGCGCAGAGCGGCATCCGGGGCGGGGACCGTGCCGCGGCCGTCGCCTCCGCCGCCGAACGGTACGCGCTGCGCTCCGCGGCCCTCGTCGGCGTCATCCACGAGACCTTCGTGCCCCGCGTCACCGCCTACGGAGTGGACCCGGGCCGCATCCGCACGGTGCCCAACTGGTCGCATGTGCAGGCACCTTCGGCCGACCGGGCCGTCACCCGGGCACGGCTCGGCTGGAACGAGGGCACCCCGGTGGTCCTGCACTCCGGGAACATGGGGCTCAAACAGGGCCTGGAGGTCCTCGTCGACGCGGCCCGGCTGGCGCCCGACATACGCGTGGTGCTCATGGGGGACGGCAATCAGCGCGAGGCGCTGCTGGCGCGCGCCGCGGGCCTGCGCAACCTCGACTTCCTGCCCCCGGCCGACGCGGGCGAGTTCACGGACGTCCTCGCCGCCGCCGACGTGCTCGCGGTGACACAACGGGCCTCCGTGCTCGACATGAGCGTCCCGTCCAAACTCACCTCCTACTTCGTCTCGGGCCGGCCCGTGGTGGCCTCGGTCGCCGACGGTGGAGGCACCGCACAGGAGGTCCAGCGGTCCGGCGCCGGGCTCCTCGTCGCCCCGGAGGACCCCGCGGCGCTCCTCTCGGCCGTGCGCAAGCTCGTCGAGGCACCGGCGGGGGCGGACGTGCTCGGCGCCAGGGGGCCGCAGTACGTCGCACGTCAACTGAGCCGCGAGGCGGGCCTGGCCCGCTTCGACGCCCTGCTCACCGAGGTCCTCGCGGACGCCAAAGGGAGACCACGTCGATGAACCAGCCGATCCGCACCCTGGAGGACCAGGACGAACCCGCGCTGCTGAGGGACCAGTTCCGCCAGCTCCTGCGCTACCGGGCCCTGCTCGCCTCCGGCGTGGTCGTCGGGCTCATCGGCGGCGGCTGGCTCGCGCTCAGCGGCGAGGACACCTACACATCGACCGGCGAGGTCGTCGTACGCTCCGCCGCCTCCGACCCCTTCGCCGCCGGTGCCTCCGCCGACAAGGGCATCAACATCGGCTCCGAACGGCAGACCGCCGTCAGCGACACCGTGGGCACCCTGGCCGTCACCACCCTGGCCGGAAAGGGCGACCGGGTGGCGGTCGGACCGCTGCTCTCCGGTCTCCAGGTCACCAACCCGCCCAACACCCTCGTGCTCCGTTTCTCCTACACCGGCCGCACCCCCGCCCTGGCGAAGGCACGGGCCCAGGCGCTCGCCGACGCCTATCTGGAGATACGCCGCCAGCGCACCGAGAACAGCATCGCCAACATGGTGGACGGCTACCGCGCCCAGCTGGCCCCGCTCACCGAACAGCGCGACCAACTGGCGGCACAGACCGGCGGCGGCAACGACGTGACCAGCGCACGGGCCAACCTCGTCGTCGCGATCTCCGAACTCTCCCGGAAAATCTCCGAGTTGCGCGCTCTGGACACCACCCCCGGATACCTGACGAAGAAGCCCGCCGCCCCGAGCGAGCCCACCGGAGCCGGACTGCCACTGCTGCTGGGGCTCGGCGGTGTCGTCGGTCTCGCTCTGGGACTGCTGCTGTCCTGGGTGCGTCTGGTCTTCGACCCGGCCGTGCGCTCGACCCGGGAACTGGTCCGCTCGCTCGGCGCGCCGCTGCTGGGCACCCTGCCCAGGGAGCGCGCGTACGGCGGCTCGCTGCTGGCCATCGGACGGAGCGGGAGCAGGCTCGCCGAGGAGTACCGCGCGGTGGCCTTCCGGCTCGCCTACGATCCGTCGTTCGCCGAGCGCCGCAGGCTCCTGGTCACCGCCCCGCGCGGGGACGGCGCCGCGGCGGCAGCGGCGGCGGCCAACCTGGCCGCGGCCTTCGCCGAGATGGGCCGCGACGTGATCCTGGTCGAGGCCGATCTGCGTACCCCGGCCCTGGCCAGGGACCTGGGTCCGGCCGCGCAGGGTTCCCGGCCGCGCTGGGCGACCCGGGGCCGGCGCGCCTGGCCCTCGGACAGCCAGATGAATGTGGACGTGCCCGGTTCCGGCGCCTTCACCCTGATAGCGGGCCGGCGCATGGACAACGTGCCGCGCGCACTGACGTCGGCACCCGTCGGCCGGATCGTCGCCGAGGGCGACCGGCCCGACGCCGTCGTCATCGTGCTGGCTCCGCCCGTGCTGTCGTACGCCGACGCCGTCGCGCTGATCGACCGGGTCGAGGGCGTCGTGGTGGTCTGCGACCCGCGCGAGGTGCACCGCAGCGACCTGGAACGGATCCGGGAGATCATCGGCGCGGCGGGCGGCTCCGTGCTCGGCGCCCTGCTGCACCCCGGCCTGAGCCGCCACGAGCGCCGGGTCCGCAGGAAGGCCGCCAAGCGCCGCCCGGGCGGCGGCCGGCCGGACCGGGGCGAGGCGCGCAACGGGCCGGAACCGACCGGTGACCCCGCCGAGACGCTGGGGCTGCGCGCCTTCGACCCCACCGCCGGACACAGATGAGGGCACGCACCGCGATCCTCTGCTCGGTCGCGGACCAGGGGGTGGCCGCGCTCACCAACATCCTGGTGCTGGTGACGGCCGCCAGGCTCTCCACCGTGGCCGACTTCGCCCGCTTCTCGGCGGTCTACCTCGTCTTCACCGTGCTGCTGGGAGTGTCCGGCGCCTACATTGGGCAACCGCTCGTGCTGCGGCGCGGCGGGGACCACGAGGTGCGCGGCGCCTGCCGCTCGGCGGTGCTCTTCACCCTGCTCGCGTCGGTAGCGCTGGGCACACTGCTGGCCGGGATCTGCCTGCTGCTGCCGGGTGCCACCGCGCAGGCCCTGATGGCCCTCGGGCTCGTCCTGCCGGTGGTCCTGGGGCAGGACGCCATGCGCTACGCCTTCTCCACCCTGCACCTGCCGCAGCTGGCGCTGGCGGGCGATGTGCTCCGACTGGCCGGTGTGCTGGGCGCGCTGGCGCTCCAGCCGCACGGCGCCCCGGCGGCCCGGCTCGTCCTGGTGTGGGGGCTCGCCGCGCTGCCGGCCCTGCTGCTCTCGGCCGCCCTGCTGCACCGCAGGGCGGCCGGGACACCGCTGCGGCCGACGGTCCTGCTGCGGCGCGGCCACCTCGGGCGGCGCTTCGTGGTGGAGTTCGCGGTGGGCAACGCCACCGGCCAGCTCTCCGTCCTCGGACTCGGCGCGGTCGGCAACCCGCTGGTGGTCGGCGCACTGCGTGGCGCGACCACCCTCTTCGGGCCGCTGAACGTGCTGTTCACCTCGGCCACCGGATTCGGCCCGCCGCTGCTGGGCAGGCTCGCCGGCGAACGGCGCAGGGTGCGGGCCGCCGCCGTGCTCGCGGCCGTCCTGGCGGCCGTCGCCGCCGCCTGGGCCACCGTACTGTCCCTGCTGCCCGACCCGGTCGGACGCCGGCTGCTGGGCGACACCTGGCCCACGGCCGCCGCTCTGCTCCCCGCGACCGGCAGCCAGTACGCGGCGATGGCCGTCGGCACCTGCGGGCTGCTGGCCCTGCGGATGCTCGACCCGCGCACCACGCTCGCCATCCAGGTGGTCTTCTCGCTGGCCGCCGTCGCCTTCCTGGCCGGCGGCTACGCGCTGGGCGGCGTGCCGGGCGCGGCCTGGGGCCTGTGCCTGGGCTCCGGATGCAAGGCCGTCGCCACCTGGACCAGGGTGGTCCGGCTCGGGGCCCGCACCGAGGAGGCGGCGGCGCCCGTCAGCGCGGGCGTCGTACGTCCCGACGGAAGCTCGTGACCAGCAGCAGGCAGAGCGCCGCGACGGCCAGTTTGCCCGCGGACTGCAACAGCGGCCCGCGCAACAGAATGAAGGTGTACCCCGCGACCAGCGGCGCGGTGACGGCCAGAACGCTGCCGGGCCCCGGACCGGCCCTGGACACCGCCCGCGCGTACCGCCGGTCCGTACGGGCGGCGGCATACCCGATCAGCGCGAAGGCACCGACCATGCCCGGCGCGCCGAAGTCGACCCAGAGCTCGGTCCACAACGGCGAGGACAGGTTGGTCATCTTCATCCCCATCCACTGACCGACGCGCACCCCCGTGTCCTCCGGCTTGCCGTTCCACACCGACCGGGGCACGAAGAAGAGGGCGGATCCCGCCAGTTGACGCCCGTAGGTGTGGCCACGGGTGTCGACCCAGGTGATGGTGTTGGCGAACATCACCGTCTGGTCGTAGTCCTTGGTGGCCAGCGGCTCGAACACCGACGAGGACTCCACCGGCCGGTACCCCGCGCTGTCGTAGCGGAACCGGTCCGCGTACGGGAACAGCACCAGCGCCCCGACCACCCCCATGGCCAGCACCGAGCGGTACATCGCCGCGCTGCTCGGGAACGCGGTGAACAGCAGCGAGACCAGAACCGTCAGGAACCAGTAACGGGCGTTGGACACCGGGTTGTTGACGATCACATTGAGGACGAGGAGACCGGCCCAGACCAGCACTGCCGACGCGGAGCGCCGGGCCGCGCGCGAGGTCACCAGGCGGCGGGTGAAGAAGAGCAGCGCGAGCAGCGCGGGCACCGTGCCGAAGCCCTTGAGGAACGCCGATCCCACATTGGACCCGTCCGCTCCCACCCCGCTCCCCGCGACCGAGGCACTGATCTCCTGACGGCTGGTGAAGAAGACCGCGGGCCCGCCGACCTTCAGGATGTAGTAGCCGCTCGCCGCGAAGGCCAGCAGCACCAGCAGCCCGAGCCGCCCACGGTGCGCAACGGCCGGGCGCCCTCCGGAGCGCGCGGTGACCCGCCGCCGCAGCGGCCGCCGGGACGCCAGCAGGGTCCCCAGGTCGAAGGCGGCACAGCCCACCAGGATCAGCGCGACGGCCGTCACCAGATCCGACCGCGGCCCGACCATCGGGGTGGGCGTCTGCCCGATGACGGCCTGGGCGAACGGTGCCACGCCCATCGCGATGTACACGAACATCCAGAAGACGCCCTGCAGCAGACGCCGACGGGTGGAAAGAACCATGGTCGCGAGCCGGATCCCCGCATAACAGGTCAGCACGAGCTGGAGCCAGTACGCGGTGTCGCGGGCCCCGGTGCCGGGCTGCGCGGCGATCACCGCGGGCAGGAAGCAGACCAGGGCCAGGATGAGGGGCACCGCCAGCGCACGCGAGAGCATGGTCCACGACCTGGGCTCCGCCTGCGCGTGGCCCGGCCCCCGCGGGCCGTGCTCCGGTACGGATGCGGACGGCGCCGCCTCGTGCACGGACGTCATGTGCTCCCCGTCTCCGTGGACCTGTGAACACTCTAACGAATCAACCCACTTGGGGGGTTTGGACGACTAGTCTGTGAGGCGTCGGCCACGGTTGGGGGGAACCCTGGTGAAGATCCTGCACATCGTCACACTGCACACCCCGGACCACGCGTTCGGCGGCCCGACCAGGGTGGCGCTCAACCTGTCGAAGGTCCAGCGGGCCGCCGGTGACGACGCCAGGATCATGGCGCTCGGAGACGGTTTCGAGGGCCCGCTCCCGCGCGAGATCGAGGGAGTTCCGGCCCACCTCTTCCCGGCCCGCCATCTGCTCCCTGCGTTCGAGGTCAGCGGCATCACCTCCGGGGCGCTCCTGCTCACCGCGCTCCGCATGATGCGCGGCGCCGACATCGTCCATGTCCATCTGATGCGCGACCTGGTGACACTGCCCGCCGCGCTGCTCGCCCTGGCCTCCCGCACCCCCCTGGTCGTCCAGACGCACGGCATGGTGGACCCCACCGAGAACCGGGTCGCCCGACTCACCGACCTGCTCGGGGTGCGCAGGGTGCTGCGCGGGGCCGACGCCCTGCTGCACCTCACCGAGACGGAACGCCTCGATGTGAACGCCGTCGCCGCGCCGGTCTTGCTGACCCGCACCGTACGGCTGGTCAACGGGGTGCGCCCGCAGGAGATCAAGCCCGCCCGCGAGCCGGGGCGGCCGCCGACGGTCCTCTTCCTCGCCCGGATCCAGGAGCGCAAGCGCCCCGAGGACTTCGTCGCGGCGATGCCCGCGGTCCTGGCCCGGCACCCGGACGCGCGCTTCGTGCTGGCCGGCCCCGACACCGGCGCGCTCCGGGCGACCCTCGAACTCGCCCGCGCTCTGGGGGTGACGGCATCGCTCGACCAGGTGGGGCCGCTCGGTCACGAGGAGGTCCTGGCGGCGGGCCGGCGTGCCGATGTGTACGTGCTGCCGTCGATCGAGGAACCCCTCGGTGTGTCCGTCCTCGAAGCGATGTCGGTCGGCACCCCCGTGGTCGTCACCCGCACCTGCGGGCTCGGCCCCGACGTGGCGCGCGCGGGCGCGGGCCGGGTGATCGACAGCCGGGTCGGTGAGGACGGGAAGAACGCCCTCAGGGTCGCCACCGCCGTCCTGGAACTCCTCGAACCGGAGACCAACACCCGTACGGGGAAGGCCGCCTGGAACCTCGTCAACGAGGACTTCACCATCGAGGCGGTGACCGCGACGCTCCGGCGGACCTACGAGGACGTGGCCCGCCGGAGCGCCGGACGGCTCAAACGGTCTTTCCTTCACGGGACTTGAGGGCGATCTGCCAGCGGTAGAAGCTCATCGCCAGCGCGAAGTCGAAGCCCGCCCGCCCGTCGAGGAAGCCCCGCCGGTACAGATACATGTACGCGAACGACACCAGCGGCTTGAACGGCGCCTTGTGGAACAGCTGCCCCTGGCGCGACTTCACCCGGCGCACCTGTTCCTTGACCTCGGGGTGGTGCTCCAGCCACGCCTCCCAGTCCGAGTAGCGGTTGTGCCGCTCGAACCAGGCGGTGACCGGGTCGAGGTCCTGGTGCTCGATCGGATTGCGGAGCGAGCCGACCGAGCCGGCGACCGGCTGGTAGTGGCCCTCGACCTCACCGATTCCCGGCGCGTCCAGATCGCCCACCTCCGGATACCGGCAGCGGGTGCGGTCGGTCAGCGAGCGCTTGCGGATGGTGTATCCGTGCCGCAGCCGCTTCCCGGAGAACCAGTATCCGAGCGGGATGTCGTACGCGGCGGGCTTCGGCGCGGCCGGGTCGGCGAAGATCTGCCGCAGTTCGGCCAGCAGCCCGGGACCGATCCGTTCGTCGCCGTCGAGCAGCAGGATCCAGTCCAGGTCCGTGCGGACATGGTCCAGACACCACTGCTTCTTGCGCGGATGACCACCGTCCCAGGTGTATGTGACCACCTCGGCCCCGCACTCCTCGGCGATCTTCGCCGTCTCGTCCGTACTGTGCGAATCGACGACGACGACCGCTGCGAAATGGCCGAGTACCGAGGTCACCGCCTCGGCGATGTTGAGCCCCTCGTTCTTCGTGGGGATCGCCACGGCTATCGGCAGCTTGCTCATCCGAGGTCTCCTTCGGGCAGCCAGGCGTAGCAGCCTGTGGAGGTGAGGACACGGGCCTGGCGGGGCACGGTGATCGAGGTCGGCTTCCCGGCGGCGGAGCCGGAGGCCAGGGTTCTGCCGTCCGCCCCGGTGATCTGCCAGGTGCAGCTTTTGGTGGGGGAGACGCCGCGGTAGAGGCCCGGCCGGATCTGCTCGTTCCTGTACGTGCCGTCCGGGTAACCCCGGTCGGCCTCCCGCAGCAGGTCCCGGTGCTGGGGGCAGAGGTGCTCGACGGCGGGCTTCGCGTCGGCGATCTCACCCGTCACGATCGCACCGACCGCGACATCCCGGTCGGCCTTCACCAGGAACCGCAGCCTGTCGCAGGTCTCCTGACCGGTCTGCAGCACGGCCGCCGGATCCATTCCCCTGGGCACCCGGTCGACCAGATACTCCTTCTGCTTTCTGCTGAACGATCCGGTGGCCGGGGTGAGTTCATCGCTGGGAAGCTTCGGCGGCTCACTCGTGCGCGGCGCCGGGGGACCGTCGGTGGCGGTGGTGCCGGGCCCGGCCGACGGGGCGACGACCGGGGCCCGCGCGGCCGCCGGCCCGGCGTCGGACCGCCCCTCGGTGGACGAGCCGCAGGCGGCCAGCACCGCCGTCAGTACGACGACGGCGGCACCGGCCCGGAACGGATGCCTCATCCGGCTGTCCTCAGCGCGTAGTGGGAACTGATCTGCGCGCCGCTCAGCGCGGTCGGGTAGACGGCGGTCTCGTCGATCTGCCCGGCGAAGAAATCGCTCGTCGGCCTGGACGGCCAGCCGTTCAGGTTGTCCCCGCCCACCCGCCAGTAGCCGTCGTACTTCTCGTTGCCGGTGTACAGGGCGTTGGAGGCGCGGAGCTGCCCGTCGACGTACAGCGCCATGCCACCGGGGCCCTGGGTGGCGACGACGTGGTGCCAGGCGCCGTTGTTGTACGCGGCGGGGGTGGTGACGGTCCGGACGCTGCCGCTCTTCACCCCGAAGACCAGCCGGCCGTCGTCACGCATGTACACATGCTTGTCGTACTGGGTGCTGTTCTGCATGGTCAGACTGCCGAAGCCGACGATCTTCCCGCCCTTGGTGCTCGTCGTCCTGATCCACGTCTCCACCGAGAACCTGGCCGGCTGCGGATGGCGCTTGTTGCTGTACACGTACTGGGTCGAACCGTTGAGGCCGATCGCGGTCGAGGGGCCCGCGACGGCGGCCGGGGTCACCCGCCGGGTGGGGGAGTTGCGTACGAATCCGTTGTCCCGCCCGCCGCTGCTGTCGCCCGCGAGGGTCGAGGCGGCCTCGTCGTAACGCCAGTAGAGCGAAGCGCCGTCCGCGAGCACCTTGGCGGGGTACTTCGGCGCCGCCGACGCCACCGTGGCGGACACGGCGGTCGACTTGGCACTGGTGTTGGTGCCGTCGCTCGCACTGATCCGGTACGAGTGGGTCTCGCCCGGCGCCACGTCCGTGTCGGTCCAGCTCAGCTGCGGGCGGTCCCAGAACAGCGAGTAGCCGGTCGTGGTGTGCACCGGGGTGCTCGCGCCGTCCTTGTAGATCCGGTAGGTGAGTTCCCCGTCGTCGGTGTCGAAGCTGGTCTGCCAGTCGACCACCACCTTCCCCGGGGTGAGCGTGGACAGGGTGACGTTGGGCACCCACGGGGCCCCGGTGTCGGGACCGTCGGCGAACCTGGTCAGGCCCTGCTGGGCGGAGCCGTTGACGGTGGTGAACTCGCCGCCGACCCACAGGTAGTGATGGCCGCCCTTGTCGGTCTGCGCCATCACCCGGGGCCCGACCGGCTCCCCGATCCCGTCGTTGGTGTCCGGGAACCAGGGCAGCAGTTTCGGGTCGTCCACGGACTGGGCCAGCAGATGCTTGCGCGGCTGGTTGGGGAACTCGCCCATGGTGGCGCAGTCGTGGGCGTGGCTCCCGCTGTACAGCACGCCGTCGTGCACCAGGACGGCCTGGGTGGCGCCGAGGCAGGTGTCCCGCCAGCGCTGCTCGAAGTCGCTCAGGTCCAGTGCGATCCGGCCGTCGAAGACGCCGCCTCCGGTGCCCTCGTTGGCGGTGTAGAAACCGGTGGCGTCCGTGGTCAGGTCCTGCACCGTGGAGGTGTTGGGAATGAACCCGGCCGGATAGCTCTTGGCCACCGCCCCGGTCGTGGCGTCCACCACCGCCAACGCGTGCGACGTGGTGCCGTTCACCTCGAAGAAGTTGCCGCCGAGCAGTACGTGCCTGCCGTCGGGCGTCAGCTCGACGGCCCGGCCGATCTCGTCCGCGTCGGCCTTCCACGGCTTCAGCGCGGCGCCCGTGGTGACCGCGGCGAACTTCTTCCTGGCCTGCCCGGCCACCGTGTTGAAGTCACCGCCCAGATACACGGTGTCGGCGGTCACGGCGAGGGCCCGCACCGTCGCCGAGACGGAGACCTTGAAGTCCTTGCGCGGGGTGCAGCTCGCGGTGTCGATCGCGGCGATGTTGCTCACCCCGACACCATTCACCGACCCGAACTGCCCACCGACGTAGAGGGTCTTGTGGTCCGGCGAGAGCGCCAGCGCCCGTACGGTCGCCGTGCCGGACGAGAGTGTGAACGACAGACTGCAATCGGTCGGCGCACCGGTCGAGGCGTCGAAGGCGGCGAAGTTCACCGCGGGCCGCTCCGAGGTGCCGGGTGCCGCGTCCGGTGGCCGGACGGTGGAGAAGGTGCCGCCGGCGTAGACGACACCGGCCTCCGACGCCGCCATCGACCACACGATGCCGTTGGTCTGCCAGGTGGTGAGGTCGTCCGCGGTCAGGGAGACCGGCGGGGTCAGGGCCGCGGCCGGGGATCCCCCGGACGCGGCGGCCGCGGACAGTGCTCCGGCGAGCAGGCAGAGCGCGGCGGCAGCGGCGCGTACCCGGCCGCGGCCGCCGCGTCCGCGGCCCGTGGTTGCGTACATCATTCGGCTCCGAAGGTGAGAACGGGCCCGCGGCCGGGCCGCCGCGGTGGCTGTTGTACCGGTGCCGGGAGGTCTCATCGGTCCACCCGCACGGCGGCTCCGGCGAGTTGGTCGGACAGCTGGCGGATGTCCGCCTCGACCATGATCCTGGCGAGCTCCCGCGACCGCACGACCGGTTTCCAGCCGAGCTGTTCCTCGGCCTTGGTGGCGTCCCCGATCAGGGCGTCGACCTCGCTGGGTCTCTCGTACTTGGCGTCGTACCGGACGTGTTCGCGCCAGTCCAGACCCGCGTGCGCGAAGGCGTACTCCAGGAACTGCCGCACACTGACGCCCTCGCCGGTGGCCACCACGTAGTCGTCCGGGACGTCGCACTGGAGCATCCGCCACATCGCCTCGACATACTCGGGGGCGTACCCCCAGTCGCGTACGGCATCGAGGTTGCCCAGATGGAGACGGGTCTGCAGGCCCGCCTTGATCCTGGCCACCCCGCGAGTGATCTTCCGGGTCACGAAGGTCTCGCCGCGGCGCGGGGACTCGTGGTTGAAGAGGATCCCGTTGACCGCGAACATGCCGTACGCCTCACGGTAGTTGACCGTGGACCAGTACGAGTAGACCTTGGCCACGCTGTACGGGCTGCGGGGGTGGAACGGGGTGCCCTCGTTCTGCGGCGGCGGGGTGGCGCCGAACATCTCGGACGAGGACGCCTGATAGACACGGGTGTCGATCCCGCTCGCGCGGACCGCCTCCAGCAGCCGGACGGTGCCCAGTCCGGTGATGTCACCCGTGTACAGCGGTGCGTCGAAGGAGACGCGGACGTGTGACTGCGCACCCAGGTTGTAGACCTCGTCCGGCCGGATGTCACGCAGCAGATTCACCAGTGCGACACCGTCGGCGAGATCGGCGTGGTGCAGGACGAACGAGCGGTTCTCCTCCTCCGGCCCCTGGTAGATGTGGTCTATGCGCTCGGTGTTGAAGCTCGACGAGCGGCGTATCAGACCATGGACCGTGTACCCCTTGTCGAGCAGCAGCTCGGACAGGTACGAGCCGTCCTGCCCGGTCACACCGGTGATGAGCGCGGTCTTCGCCACGACTCCCCCTTCTCTGGTCGCCTCAGCGGCTGTTGTTCCGCACCGAATATTTCCCGACGAAATACCGGGATTGAGTGTTCTGCGGCAAAACATCACCGCAGGATGCGGGTGCTGGCAGAATCCGGGCCATGACGACTGATCTCCCCGGCCCTGCTCAGGAATCCGTCCGTTCCCTCCTACGATCCGGCGCCCGTGTGTTCGTCGCGGGCCACCGCGGCCTGGTCGGCTCGGCGGTGGTGCGCCGCCTCACCGCCGAGGGGCACGAGGTGGTTACCCGCGACCGCGACCGGCTCGACCTGCGCGACGCCGTCCGGACCGAGGCGTTCTTGCGCGGGGCCCGTCCGGACGCGGTGGTGCTGGCCGCCGCCAAGGTCGGCGGGATCATGGCCAACAACACGTATCCGGTGCAGTTCATCGAGGACAACCTGCGCATCCAGCTGAGCGTCGTCGCCGGGGCGCACGCGGCCGGGGTCGAGCGGCTGCTCTTCCTCGGCTCGTCCTGCATCTACCCCAGGCACGCCCCGCAGCCGATCCCCGAAAGTGCCCTGCTCACCGGTCCGTTGGAGCCGACCAATGAGGCGTACGCGCTGGCCAAGATCGCCGGAATCGTGCAGACCCGCTCCTACCGCCGGCAGTACGGCGCCTCGTACATCAGCGCCATGCCCACCAACCTCTACGGCCCGGGCGACAACTTCGACCTGGAGTCCTCGCACGTGCTGCCCGCGCTGATCCGGCGCTTCCACGAGGCGCGCCGGGACGGTTCGCCCACGGTCACGCTCTGGGGCTCCGGCAGCCCCCGCAGGGAGTTCCTGCACGTGGACGACCTGGCCGCCGCGTGCCTTCTGCTGCTGGAGCGGTACGACGGCGACGAACCGGTCAACATCGGCTGCGGAGACGATCTGACGATCCGCGAACTGGCCACCACCGTGAAGGAGGTGACGGAATATCAGGGTGTCGTCGAATGGGACACGACGAAGCCCGACGGTGCCCCGCGCAAGCTGCTCGACATCTCCCGGCTCGCCTCGCTGGGTTTCGCACCGCGGATCGGACTGCGCGACGGGATCGCACGGACCTACGCATGGTGGCTGGACCGGCAGGCTGCGCAGGTCTGAATTCCGTTGAACGCCTGTGCTGTATAAGGGACTTGGTGCTATTCGCATCGACGGCCGCCGCATTCAGTAGGCTCCGCGGCCGTCGGTGACGGCGCGCAGCGTACGGGCCATGAGTCCCATGTCCGCGGCCACCGACCAGTTGTCGACGTACCACAGGTCGAGCGAGACCGTCTCCTGCCAGGACAGGTCCGAGCGGCCACTGACCTGCCACAGACCGGTCAGTCCGGGCTTCACCGACAGTCGCCGGAACTCGCGCTCGTCGTAGCGGGACACCTCCTCCGGCAGTGGCGGGCGCGGGCCGACCAGCGACATGTCGCCGCGCAGCACATTGAGGAGTTGTGGGAGCTCGTCGAGGGACGTCCGGCGCAGCAGGCGGCCGATTCCGGTCACCCGGGGATCGCGACGCATCTTGAACAGCGGGCCGTCGACCTCGTTCGCGGTGCGGAGACGGTCCTTGTGGGCCTCGGCGTCGGCCACCATGGTGCGGAACTTCCACATCGTGAATGGCCGGTTGTGTTGCCCCTGCCGGATCTGGCGGTGGAACACCGGCCCGTCGGAGCCGAGCCGTACCGCCGCCCCGATGAGCACCAGCAGGGGTGTCAGCACCAGCAGGCCCAGGGCGGCGCCGACCCGGTCCACGACGGCCTTCAGGGCCGGTTGCGGCCCCCGGCGCAGCGGTGGCGCGATGTGCAGCAGGGTGAGCCCGGCCGCGGCCGTGGCCCGTATCCGGCCGGCCGCGATGCCGGAGAGTCCCGGGAGAACGGACAGTGCCAGCCCGCCGTCGTGCAGTCCCCAGGAGAGCCGGCACAGCCGCTCCTCGGAGAGCTGGGGCCCGGGGACCACCAGTGCCAGGTCCGCCTCCTGGGCGAAGGCCCCGCCCAGCACGGTCGACACGTCGTCGTCGGCCGGTGCCGGCGCGAGCCGGCCCGGCACCGGCACCCCGCACTCCAGCGGCGCGGTGCCCACCGGGACCGCGGCCACGACCGAGTACGGATGATCCGCGCGGGCGGCGAGCAGCCGGACGGCGCGATCCACGCCCCGGGCCTCGCCCACCACCAGCACCCGCCGGACCGCCCGCGGGCGACGCCCCGGCCACGGCAGCCGCCGCAGGGCCTGGGCCGCGATTCCCGCCGGCAGGCCGGGCAGCAGCGCCACGACCGCCGTCGCCGGGTCGAGCGCGTCGCCGGTCGCGGTGTGCAGCACGGTGAGCACGCCTATGAACAGCAGCCAGTCGCCGACCGTGCTCAATACCCCCGGCGGTCCGTCCGCCGGCCGCCTCGCGTACCGGCCGCGTACGGCCCGCAGCGCGGACCACGCCAGCGCGGCCACGGCCGCGGCCAGCACGGCCCGGGGCTGTCCGCCGGTGCGCAGTACGAGCAGGGCCGGAACTCCGAGGCCGAGGAGCTCCACACCGGCGACCACGGGTATGCACCGGGTCGCCCCGGTCTTCGCGGCGGCCGGTCCGGAACGCTCACGCGGTGCGGTCGGCGCCTGCCACAATTCTTCGAGTCCGTTGCTGCGAGGCCGATTCGAGACGGTGCGTGGACGTGGCGCCCCCGCCAGACCCACGGGTCCGGTTCTGTCCGAATCGGGTAGCTCGACATGCCCCATGAACCCCCCAGTCACAGTTGCATCGTCACAAACGGGGCGCATCCGCCGATCTCATGGACTGACGGATGCGCCCTCGCTCGGTGCACGATATCCACAGACGTGCCATTTCGCTGGAGTTCTCGTGAAGTTCAGACATGCGCACTGACTCGGATCTCGTCCCGTTCCGCGCCGGATCATTGGGTCTGTGAGTAAGTGTTGGCATTTGGAATGCACCTGAATCGGGTTGTGTGCGGACATGTACGCCGGTCAACTGCGTGGCGTGTCCACCAGGTTGGTCCGCGGCAGTGTGCTGTCGGGAGACCTTCCCCGGCCAACAAACGAGCAAGTGTGCATGTGGTGACGGCCGATGGCCGGATTCTTTCGTTGTGGAAGCGGCGGCGTCGGTGGTGCCGGAGCGAGGCGTGGTGCTCAGTGGCTGTCGAGTTCGTCGTCCGGCCGGGGCGGCCAGGCGGCCGCCGCCCTCCCCGGGGCCAGATGGTCGACCACTTCGGCCAGTTCCTCGCAGGCGCGCTCGATCCGGTGACGGATGTTGCTCTGTTCGGTCACGACCGCCGCGAGTAACAGCGCGGTCAGCGCCACACAGCCGTTGAGCACGGCGAGGTTGACCATCACATGAAGGATCGTCTGGTCCTCGAACGGACCCACCCCCTCCGTTCCCGCGATCGCCGCCAGCACCGACACCAGCAGCGCGCAGGGCGCGCTCCCCGCCAGCTGGAAACGCAGGGCGGCCCAGATGAGCAGCGGGAACACCAGATAGATCATCGCCAGTGAACTCCGGGTCGCCACCAGCGAGACCACGACCGAGACGATCAGCAGCGCGCTCGCCTCGATCCACCGGTCGGTGGCCCGGGGCATGCGCAGTCTGCGCAGCACGAGCAGCAGGGGAGTGACCACGAGCACCCCCATCGCGTCCCCCGACCACCACGCCGCCCAGACCGGCCAGAACCCGTTCAGGGGCAGCTTCCCGTCCAGCACGAGCATGCCCGTGCCCACGGTGGCGCTGACGACCATCCCGGCCAGCGCACCCAGGAAGACCAGCATGACCCCGTCGCGCAACCGGTCCAGCTCCACGCGGAAGCCCGCTCTGCGGAGTATCAGGTACGAACAGACCGGGGCCGCGGTGTTCCCCGCCACGACCGCGAAGGTGGAGGGCGTGACCGAGCCGCTGAGCGTGGCGACGACGAGCAGGGAGCCGAGCGCGATCCCGGGCCAGGCGCTCAGGCCCAGGTAGATCAGGGCCCCCAGCGCGATGCCCGTCGGTGGCCACAGCGGTGTGACGACCGCGCCGTGGACGGACACCTCCCGGATGAGGCCGAGTCCCCCGCCCGCGTAGTAGGCAGCGGCGACGGCCAGGACACGTAGTGCGGCCACGGCCGCACGTCTGGTTCTCTCGCTGCGGATCACACATCTCATCAGACACCGCCCCGGACGGGTGGCCGCTGTTTGACACGCTAGGCCGGCTCCGCGGTCCCGGCCCGGGCCGCAGGGCCCAGGATCCCGCAGTGCCCGCAGCGCTCCGTCCGCGGCCTCGGCCCCGGCCGGGTGCGCTCCCGTGCCGCGCTCCCGGGCTCCGGCCGGGTGTGCGCTCCCGTGCCGCGTCCTCAGTTCCGGCCGGGTACGGTCCCGTGCCGCACCACGAGCACCGCGGCGTCGTCCTGGTGCCCGGTCTGCTCAGCGGCCCGCAGCACCGCGTCGGCCAGCTCGCCGGCGTCGGCGCCGACCCTCGCGTGCACCAGTCGGGTCACCGCGTCCAGGCCCCGGTCGATCGGGAACGAGGGCCCCTCCACCACGCCGTCCGTGACCAGGACGAACGCGCCCGGGGCGGTCAGCCGCCGCCGGGTGACCGGATAGTGCTCGCCCGCCTGGATCCCCAGGGGCAGCCCGCCCTCGTCGTCGGTCACCCCGGACCGCCCGTCGGCCGTGGCCCACACCGCCGCGACATGACCGGCCCGGGCGCTCTGCAGCTCCCGGGACACCGGGTCCAGGCGGATGAACGTACAGGTCGCGAAGAGGCCGGAGCCCACCGAGACCAGCAGGTCGTTGGTCCGGCCCATGACCTCGCCGGGGTCCGCTGCGGTGGCGGCTATCGCCCGCATGGCGACCCGTATCTGCCCCATGAACGCGGCGGCCTCGACATCGTGCCCCTGCACGTCCCCGATGGCGAAGGCCAGCGCACCGTCCGGCAGCACGAAACCGTCGTACCAGTCACCGCCGATGTCCAGCCCGCTGCGGGCCGGTGTGTACCGGGCGGCGGTCTGGAGCCCCGGCCGGGCGGGCAGCGCCGCCGGGAGCATCTCGCGTTGCAGCACCTCGGCCAGCTCCACCCGGGCCCGGTGCAGCTCCACCTCGCGGCGCGCCCGGGAGGTGAGCTGTTGCAGCGTGGTGAGCAACTCCTCGGCACTCGCCGAACGGGGAGGGCGACGCCGGTTCATGGGCCGCTCCGCACTGCGCTCGTCGGCGCGGCGCAATCCGGGACATGCCGCGGCCGGGCCGTCCGGGGTGTCGACGGGCCGGATCCCGGTGCGACGCCCGGCCGTCGCCTGCTTTCGGTGCAATTGGACACCCTGCATCCTATTTCGGCGGTGTGATCCCCGCAGGCCGAGCCGGAACGCGCGAACCCGCCCGGCCGGGTGGATCCTGGTGGCAGGACCGCGTCGAGGCGGCGCATCGCGACCGGACGCGGTCGCAGGAGGTGCGCGATGACCCGCACGCTGGAGTGGAGACTGCGCCTCGGCCTGACCGAGGACGACGGGACGACCAGGGCGGAGGCGGTACTGGACACCGGCTCCGCACAGCTCACCGGACACGGGGTCGCCCGCTGCAACCCGCAGGACGTGGACGTGCCGGCCATCGGCGACGAGCTCGCGGCGAGCCGGGCCATGAAGGACGTCGCCGCACAGCTGATGAAGGCCGCCGACGCGGACCTGGAAACCGTGGGCGCCGGCCCCGCGAGCGGCCCGGTGGCGCCGCCCTACGCCTGGACCGACACCACGGCCTGAGTCCCCGGGAGCACCCATGACCCGCATTTCGACGACCGTGGACGGCACCCGGTACGAGGACGAGGCAGAGCCCCGGCTGCTGGTCCACCACCTCAGGGACCACCTGGGCCTCACCGGCATCCTCATCGGCTGCGACATCGGCGACTGCGGCGCGTGCACCGTCGAAATCGACAGGGACGGCGTGCAGAGCCGCCCCGTACCGGCCGTCCGGGCCGACGACGGCGAAGTGACGGCCGTCCAGGGCCTCGCCACCGACGGCGAACTGTGTGACCCGTGCTCCCCGCACCCGTCATCGACGCGACCGCCGCGGCCGTGGGGCTCGCCGGGGTGCTGCGCGCCGCCGGTGCGGCCACCGGACCGGACCGCACACAGCTGTTCCTGGGCGCCCGCGGTCTGCCCGGCCCCGCACGGCGCGCAGATGTGTACTGGGCGGGCCGGCTGGCCCTGTGCGGCGGCCGGGACGACCCGGAGCGCCACGACCGGGTGTTCGCCGCCTGCTCCGGCCGCGCCCCGCGACCGCACCACCCGGTTCGTTCCGCGGCCCTTCCGAAGCCGCGGCCACGGGCGTTGGGCACCGCTTCCCGCCCGTCGTGCGGCCCCGACGACAACGCGGCGAGGCGCGGCACCGGGGCACGCGAGCCCGGCATGATCCGAACGAGAGGCCCTGGCTCGGCCGAGGTCCCGGCCGCAGTGGTACGGGGGGTGGCGTCCGATGCGTGAGATCCTGCCGGTGCTCGGCCGCTGGTACGCGGCGGGGGAGCCGTTCGGGCTCGCCACCGTCGTCGCGGTGAGCCGCAGCGCACCGCGCGGCCCGGGCGCGGCGATGGCCGTGGGCCCGGACGACGAGGTCGTGGGCAGCGTCTCCGGCGGCTGCGTCGAGGGAGCGGTCTTCGAACTCGCCAAGGACGTGGTGGAGACCGGCCGGGCCCGGCTGGAGACCTTCGGCTACAGCGACGAGGACGCCTTCGCCGTCGGGCTCACCTGCGGCGGCGAGATCACCCTCCTCGTGCGCCCGGTCACGGCGGCGGCAGACCCCACCTTCGGCGAGGTCGTCGCGGCGGTCGCCGGGCACCGCCCGGTGGTGGTCGCCACCGTGACCGACGGACCCGCACCGCACGGGGCCGCCCTGGCGGTCCGGCCGGACACGGTATCGGGATCGCTGGGCGCGAGCGGCCTGGACGCGGCCGTGACCGCCGACGCGCGCGGGGAACTCGCCCAGGGGGCAACGGGGTTGCGGCACTACGGACCGAACGGCGAGCGGCGCGAGGACGACGTCGCGGTCTTCCTCCAGTCGTTCGCCCCGCCGCCCCGGATGCTGGTCTTCGGTGCGATCGACTTCGCGGCGGCGGTGGCCCGGATCGGCGCGTTCCTCGGATACCGGGTCACCGTCTGCGACGCCCGCCCCGCCTTCGCCGACGCCCGGCGCTTCCCCGCCGACGCCGAGGTCGTCGTCGACTGGCCGCACCGATATCTGCGCGGGACGCAGACGGACGGGCGGACCGTGCTGTGCGTACTCACCCACGACCCCAGGTTCGACGTGCCGCTGCTGGAGGTGGCACTGCGCACCCCGGCCGCCTACATCGGTGTCATGGGCAGCCGCCGGACCCACGAGGACCGGCTGGCCCGGCTCCGCGAGACGGGTCTGGGCGACGGCGAACTGACCCGGTTGCGTTCCCCCATAGGCCTCGACCTCGGGGCACGCACCCCGGAGGAGGTGGCCGTCTCCATCGCCGCGGAGATCGTGGCCCTGCGCTGGGGCGGCACCGGCAGCCCGCTCACGGACACGGCCGGGGCGATCCACCGCCCCGCCCCGGACCGGACCGGTCCCGGGCCTTCTCCCGGACCGGTGGGACCAGCGGGACCGGTGAGGCCGGCGTGATTCACATGAGGAGCGGACCATGCAGCTGCAGAACTCATTCACCGTGCCCGTCCCGGCCGACGAGGCCTGGCGGACCCTGCTCGACATCGAACGCGTCTCGCACTGCATGCCGGGCGCGACCGTGGAGGAGTTCGACGGTGACACCGCCAAGGGCTCCCTGAAGGTGCGGGTGGGACCGATCACCGTGACGTACCGGGGCACGGCGACCTTCCTGGAGAAGGACGACGCGGCCCACCGCATGGTCCTGTCCGCCCGGGGCGACGAAGTACGCGGCCAGGGCACGGCGAGCGCCACGGTGACCGGCACCCTGACCGAGCACGACGGCACCACGACCGTCTCCGTGACCACCGACCTCACCGTCACCGGACGGCCGGCCCAGTTCGGCCGCGGCGTCATGAGCGATGTGAGCGACGGCCTCGTCGGCCGCTTCGCCGACTGCCTCGCACAGCGGCTGTCCGCGACCCGACCCGCCGCTTCCGCCGCACCTGCGGCGGGTGCCGCCGCGGACACACCGGACGGCGTGGCGGACACCGCGCCGACGGACGGGGCCGAGCCGGTCGATCCGCTGCGCGCGGCGGGCGGACCGGTGGCACGGCGCGCCGTGCGCGCCCTCGGCGTGGCCGCACTCGCCTCACTGGCCGTGCTGCTCGCCCGGCGCGGCCGCCTCCGCTGCCGCTGCGGCGGACTGTGCCGCACGTGTCACAGCTGCTGACCGCCCCCGGAGCCGTAGCGTTGCCACGGAAGTGCCCGATTCCGTAATTGCCGGCTACGTTCCGCCGGCTCCGTACCGCCGGGTCCAGGGGGGGGACTTCATGTGCTGGAGCGCGACCGCCGACCTCGTCGCGGGCACGGGCATCGCCGCCATCGGGGTGGCGTGCCTCGCACGGGTGCGGCAGGTGCGTGACCTGCCGTTGGCGGCGCTGCCACTTCTCCTCGGCGCCCACCAGATCATCGAGTCCGTGATCTGGCGCTCGGGCGGCGGAACCGGCCCCGCCACCCTCGCCTGGGCCGTCATCGCCCTGCCGGTGCTGCCGTTGTGGGTCGCCCTGGGGGTGCTGTGCGCCGCCCCGCCGCAGGCCCGGCGCCGCCTGCTGATCCCCGTCGCTGCCGCCGTCGCCACCGCCGTGCCGCTCGCGTACAGCCTGGCGACCCGCCCGGTGACCGCCGAGATCCGTGGCCACACCCTCGGCTACGCCCTGGACCTGCCCCGCTCCGGACTGCTCGTCACCGGATATCTCCTGGCCACGGTCGGCGCCCTGCTCCTGTCCGGTGACCCGGTACTGAGGTCGCTCGGGGCGCTGGCCGCGGCCGGGGCCGTCGTCTGTGCGGCGCTGTGGCGGCTGGAGTTCGTCTCGACCTGGTGCGCCTTCGCGGCGGTGTGCTCGGTGATCCTGCTGGTCCGGACCCGTTCGGACCCCGCGCCCGGATCCGCCCCGGGGCCGTCGTCCGGACCGGGCCGGATCAGGCACCGGAGCACGCGAGCCCGGCACGGTCCGGACGAGTGGTCCTAGACCGGCCGGGGCAGCCCGATCGGGTTGGGGAACGGCAGCAGATTCGCCCCCAGCACCAGCCGGGTCGGCAGCTCCAGGTCGGCGAGCAGCTCGTCCACCGCGCTCTCGGTGAGCGGGCGCAGCAGCCGGGCGGCCAGCCGGTCGGTGGTGTCCTCGACGAGCTCCCGCTCCTGGCGGCCGCGCGGTGTGGCGGCCGACTCCGCGTCGATCAGGCCCCGGGAGCGCAGCCGTTCCTCCGCGTCCGCCCACTCCGCCTCGCTCCAGCCGCGGTCGAGCCGGATGCCCTCGCGCGGGACCCGCCCCGTGGCCGCGGCGAGGACCAGGGCCTCGGGCGCGTCGAGGCCGTGGTCGGCGAGCGCGGCGATGTGCGCTTCACCCCGGAACTCCCGCAGTGTGGTGGTGAGTTGCCACAGGTTCTCCACCGGGTCGGTGCGGCCGCACAGCGCCCGGTCGGCGGCGAACAGCGGGCGGGCCGGTGCTGCGGCGTCCGCCACCATCGCGGCGAGCGGCGGCACGAGCCGGCCGGCCAGGGAGTCGATCCCCGGGACCAGCCGGCGCAACGCGCCGGCGGCCAGCCGGGCTCGCAGGTCGATGAGTTTCTCGGGGGTGACGACACGCCACGCGTCGGGCAGCGCGCGGGCCACCATGCCCGGTGCGAAGACCCCCAGGACCGCGGCGGCGGCCTCGGGAAGGATCCGCCCCATGGGGGCCGTACGAGTGGCGAAGTACCCCATCCAGAAGCCCTTGAGACCGACCGATCTCCCGATGCCCCGGCACTCCTCGTCGAAGTAGAGCACTGCGTGGAGGGGCTCGGTGCGCAGCCACAGGGTGCGGGGTCTCGACTCCATGCGGCCAACCTAGCGCGCGATGTGCCGGCCACGCCCGGCGACGGCGGACGGGAGCCGCGAACCCCGGGGGAGTGCGACGGGCCTCGTCGGCACTCCCCGGTCCGTCCGCCGGCCGGCGGTTCAGCCGTCGGCGCCGAAGTGCCGCTCCACGACCGCCGCGGCGTCGGTGCCGCGCGGCAGGACGCCGTACTGGTTGCCGCGGCCCTCCCCGAGCCGGGCCGCCACGAACGCCTCGGCCGACGCGGCCGGTGCGTGACGGAGCATCAGCGAGGCCTGCAGGGCCAGCGCCATGCCCTCGACCGAAGCCCGCGCCCGGGCCTGTGCCGCGAGCGGGTCGCGCAGGTCCTCGGCCAGCTCCCGGCGCACCCGGCCGACATGCGCGTCCAGTACGGAACTGGCGCCGGCCGTGGTCTCCAGCTCGGCCCAGAAGGCGTCCAGCGACTGCGGGGTGCGCCCGATGCCCCGCAGTACGTCGAGGGCGATGACGTTGCCGGAGCCCTCCCACACCGCCATCACCGGCTGCTCGCGGTAGCGCCGGGCCAGTGGCCAGTCCTCGGTGTAGCCGTTGCCGCCCAGGCATTCCAGCGCCTCGTAGGCGTGGTGCGGGCCGCGCTTGCAGATCCAGTACTTGGACACCGCGGTGGCCAGCCGGCGGAACATCTCCTCGGACTCGCCGCCGCCGCTCTCGTACGCGTGGGCCAGCCGCAGCGCGGTCCAGGTCGCGGCCTCCGTCTCCAGCGCCAGATCGGCGAGAACCGCCGTCATGGCCGGCTGGTCGGCCAGCCGGGCGCCGAAGGCGCTGCGGTGCCGGGCGTGCCAGATCGCCTCGGACACCGACTGGCGCATCCCCGAGGTGGTGCCCAGCACACAGTCGAGCCGGGTGTGGTTGACCATCTCGATGATGGTCGGGACACCGCGGCCGGGTTCGCCCACCCGCACCGCCCACGTGCCGTCGAACTCCACCTCGGAGGAGGCGTTCGACTTGTTGCCGAGCTTGTTCTTCAGTCGCTGGATCCGGACCGTGTTGCGGGTTCCGTCGGCCAGTACCCGCGGCACGAGGAAGCAGGTCAGCCCGGCCTCTGCCTGGGCCAGCACCAGGAAGGCGTCCGACTGCGGGGCGGAGAAGAACCACTTGTGACCGGTCAGCAGATGGGCCCGGCCCTCGGGGTCGGAGGCCAGCGGAACGGCCCGCGTGGTGTTGGCGCGTACGTCGGAGCCGCCCTGCTTCTCCGTCATCCCCATGCCGAAGGTCAGCCCGGACTTGCTGCCCGGAGCGACCGGCCGGGGGTCGTACGAGCGGCTGAACAGGCCCGGCAGCCAGTCCCGGCCCACGTCCGGATCGTGCTGGAGGACCGGGACCACGGCGTGCGACATGGACATCGGGCAGCCATGGCCGGGCTCGATCTGGGTGAACAGCATGAAGGACGCCGCGCGCGCCACCGCCGCCCCGGGCTTCGGGTCGGCCCAGCCCGCGGTGTGCGTGCCGTGGGCGACCGCCGCGCCGATGATCTCGTGGTACGCGGGGTGGAAGTCGATCTCGTCGACACGGTTCCCGTACCGGTCGTGGGTGCGCAGGGCCGGCGGCGAGGCATGGGCGCGCTCCGTGGCGAGCTGGAACTGCCCGGAGCCGACGAGGGTGCCGACCCTGTGCAGCTCCGGTTCGTGCCAGGCCGCCCCGAAGGTGCGGACGGCCTCGGCGAGCGGCAGGTTGGTGCCGTACTCGTCGAGGTCCACCCGGGGCGGTGCCTGGTTGGTGACCTCGTGGGTGGGGTGCGGCGCGGGGGCCGCCGGCCGCGGGTCGGTCCGGTGCTGGGTGACGGTCATGGGGGGGGTCCTGTCCTGGGT